>NZ_FUKP01000019.1:0-32832 GCF_900163825.1 Micrococcus lylae
TCCGGCCTCACTGGCCCCTGCATGTGTCAACAACGTCATGCCCTCCTACACCTAGACTGGGGACATGGAGTATCTGGTGCCGGTTCTGGCGGTGGTGGTGATCGGCGCGCTCGCCACGGGCGTGACCGTGTGGCTCGGGAAGCGCCCCAAGCCCGAACGCCACGCAGCGTCCGACGCAGGTCCCACGGGCGGAGTGTCCGCGGAGCGGGCCCGGCATGCATCCTCCCTGCTGTCCGAGGACGCCCACCGTGCCGTGTACGGCCGCATCGCCACCAACCGTCCGATGGAGGCGATCACCGAGTACCGCCGCGTGACGGGCCGCTCCCTGCGTGACTCCATGGTGGACGTGCAGTCCCTCGCCGCCTACCCGCAGGTCTACACGCTTCCGCAGGATCAGGACCCGGCCCAGGACGACGCTCCGAATGCCGCCCCCGTCGACACCCATGAGGCAGGTCCGGCCGGCAACGTGGAGGCTCCGGGGAAGACCTCCCCCGAGGCAGGGACGGACCGGCTGGACGGCACCGCACCGAGCGGGGCGGACGCGGCACGGCAGGAGGCGGAGGACACCCAGGGCGAGAGAGCGGAGCAGGACGAGCGGCCGTCGTCGCGAAGCACGGAGGACGCCCAGGCCGGCCCCGCACACGGGGACGGTCTGCCCGGACTGCCTGACGACCTCATGGTCCCGGCCGAGTGGTCCGCCGAGCCCGCCCCGGAGGACCGGCCCTTCGAGGTCGAGGTGATGCGCGGCGACGCCACCGTCCACCTCTCCTCCCGCGACCTGCCGCCGTGGCTGCGCGACCAGCTGTCCGCCATGATGCGCGATGGCAACCTCGAGACCGCCGCCGTGCAGCTGTCCACCCACACCGAGCTCTCCGTGCCCGAGGCGTTCGAGCTGCTCCGACGTATCCAGGAGTCGCGGGGGCAGTGAGGCGGCCCCGCTGCGGCTGTGTGTCCCCAGATGTGAGACCGCCGGTCTGACGCATCGGCGGGCCGGACAGGAGAAGGGCCCCGGAACCATGACGATTCCGGGGCCCTTCCCGTTGCGCGGACACGGGGGGATTTGAACCCCCGGCCCGATTTTCACCGGGCCCTTCATTAGCAGTGAAGTCCATTCGGCCGCTCTGGCACGTGTCCACATCTGCCCTGATGAGGGACGAATCCCTCGGACGGACCCCACCAGCCTACCGTGTCCGGGCCGTCACGATCAAAGGTGGCCGCCGCGGCCGGCACCGGACAGGGGACGGCCCCCGCACCATGGGTGCGGGGGCCGTCCGGGCAGGACGGGCGACGACGGCCCGCTCGCCGCCGTCTGCCCGGCCCGGTCAGCGGCGGGGGCCGTCGGCGGTGCCGAAGTCGTCCCGGGCGTCGCCCTCGACCTCGACGTCCTCGTGCTGCAGCTCCTCGGACACGGTCTCGGTGTCGCGATGGGTGCGCTTGCCCAGGGACACCTTTTCGGCGTCCACGGTCTTCTCAGCGACGGGCACGTCCTCGTAGGTGGTCACCTCGACGGCGTCGTCGCCACGGCCGGCGGTGCGGGCCTCGGTGGAGTCCGGGTCGACCTTCTCGCGCTCGACGACGACCTCCTCGCGCTGCACCGGGACCTCGACCTGCTCGGTGGTGGTGTAGGTCTGCTTGCGCAGCCGCACACGGCCGGAGGCGCGGCGCTCGGTGCCGACGTTCAGGTGCTCGTCGCGCACGACCATCGAGTCGCCGTCCCCGACGGCACCGCGGTCGGCCTCGGTGCGGTCGGCGTCGAGGCGGTCGCGGTCGGCGTCGACGCGCCCAGCGGCATCGCGCGGCTCGTCGCCGCGGACGTCCGCGGCGCGGTCATCACGGCCGTCGCCCGCCACGGGGGCGGTGCCGGCGGCTCCCGCGGCACCCGCGGCGCCTGCGGCACCCGCGGCGCCTGCGGTCCGGTCGTCACGGAGTCCGTCGTTCTCGGCGCGGACGTCGTCGTGACCGTCGGCGTTGAGGTCGCCGTGGCCGCCCTCGTAGTCCATGGAGTAGTACTCGTAGATGCGGCGCTCCTCCTCGGGGGTGAGAGTGCCGTCCGCGTCCACGTTCGGGGCGTCCTTCACGAAGTCCTTCTCGAACGGCACCGAGATGCCGCCCTCCGCGGTCTGGGCCTTGTCCAGCGGCACGAAGGTCTCCTTCGTGCCGAACAGGCCGGTCTTCACGGTGATGAAGGTGGGCTCTTCGGTGTGGTCGTCCAGGTAGACCTGGCCGACCGAGCCGATCTTGTCGCCGGAGGTCGAGTAGACGTCGGCGTTCTGCAGCTGCTCCAGCATGGTGCGGTCCATGGTGTGCTCCTGTTCGTCGTAGGTGTCCGGGCGGCTTCTCCGCCCTGGTGATTCCGACCATTCCGAGCGGCGAGCACGCACGCAACCCCCGGCACCCCGTCCGCGCAGATTCCCAGGCGGCATGCAGGGAGTGCATTGCCCGGCACAGACTCGACACCCGGTGAGGTGCCGCACGGCGGCCCGGAACGGTGGGTGCTGCACCGGCACCGTGCGGGGCACGGGATCTCGGCGGGCGGGGGAGGGGCGCTCCACCGGCCAGGCCAACCCGTGAACGCCCTGAGTACCCTGGACGTCTGGAAGCCCTGCGCCCCGACTCCGAGGAGAACCGTGCCCCAGTCTGCTGACGCCACCGCACCCCTGCGCTTCGTCCTGGTCGGAGGCGGCCCCCGCGGAGTCATGGTCATGGAGCGGCTTCTCGCCCAGCTCGAGTCCCGGGATCCGGCCGCACCGTACCGGCCTCTGGAGCTGCACGTGGTGGACCCCTATCCGGTGGGCCCGGGTCGCGTCTGGCGCACGGACCAGTCCGAGCTGTACCTGATGAACACCCCGTCCTTCTTCCCCACGGCCGCCGCCGCGGACAATCCCGGCCTGCGCCCCTCCACCGCCGCCCAGTCCTTCGACCAGTGGCGCCGCGTGAACCCGGAGGCCGCCCTGGGGGTTCAGCGCAACCAGTACCCGGCGCGCGTGGTCTACGGCCGCTACCTCACCGAGCTGTGGTCCCACATCTCAGGGGCCCTCCGGAGCCGGCCGGAGGTCGCCTCCCTCACCGAGCACCGTGCGGAGGCCACTTCTCTGCGCCACCGTCCCGAGGGTGGCGTGGTCCTCACCCTCGAGCCGAGCGACGGCTCCGGCGTGAAGACACTGGAGGCCGACGCCGCCGTCCTGGCCCTGGGCCACCAGCGGGCCCGCCTCACCGCCCACCAGACCCGCCTGGCCGAGGCCGCCTCCCAGCACTCGGGCCTGCACTACCAGGGCCCGCAGATCCCCTCGGACGTGGACTGGCGCACCATCGAGGCCGGCGCGGACGTCCTGATCCGCGGCATGGGCCTGAACGCCTTCGACATCCTGGCCCAGCTCACCCAGGGCCGCGGCGGCACGTTCCATCGCACCGGCGAGCAGCCGGGCCGTGCGCTGCGCTACGAGCCCTCGGGCCGCGAGCCGGTGATGCACCTGATGTCCCGCCGCGGCATCCCGTACCTGCCGAAGGCCGAGGTGACCTCCTTCGTGCCCCACGGCGTCACCCTGTCCTACCTCTCGGACGCGGCCGTGCAGGCCCTTCTGGACCGCCACGGCGTGCTGGACCTGGACGAGCACGTCTGGCCGCTGCTGCACCGGGACGTGGTGCGCAACTACTACGCCACCATGGTCCGCACGCAGCCGGACATCCTCGGAGGACCCGTCGCCGCCCGTCGCTTCCTCGGCGAGCTCGTCGCCCTGCTGGACGATGCCGGCCGCGGCGCCCCCGTCACCGCCCGCCACGCGGAGGAACTGCTCCAGCGGTACGCGCCGGACCGCCGTTTCCTGGACATCGTGGCCTACGCAGACCCCTACCGGGACGACGTCTTCGACACCCCGCAGGACTACCACGAGCAGGTCGTCTCGCTCCTGGAGCAGGCCTGCGTGGAGGCCACACTCGGTGAGGACTCCCCGTTCATGATGGCCGTGGGCGCGCTGCATGCCGGTCGTCTGCGCATGAAGCAGTGGATCGCCGAGGGCAAGGTCACGGACTCCTCGCGCCTGAAGGACGTGCAGGCCTGGTTCGAGCCGCTCGTGGAGGGCCTGTCCTCCGGGCCGCCGCGCTGGCGCGTGGAGCAGATGCTCGCCCTGCACCGGGCGGGCCTGCTGGACTGGATCGGCCCTGTGCCGTCGGTGGAGGTGGACGATGCCGGCTTCCGCGCCCGCAGCCCGAAGGTCGGCGACGAGCATGGGCAGGGTCCGGCCTCCGTGTCCGGCACCTGGCTGGTGGAGGCGATGATGCCGCCGAACCGCGTGCAGGCCGGTTCCTCCCGGCTCATGCGGCAGCTGTTGGAGGAGGGTGTTGCCGCGGTCGGCACCCTGGAGGACGCTGAGGGCGCCCTGCAGCCGGCCGCCGGGTTCGACGTCACCTCCCGCCCGCACCGTCTCAAGGCCGCGGACGGGAGCGTGGACGAGGACGTCTTCGTCCTGGGGCTTCAGCTTGCCGGAGTCCAGTGGGGCACCGCGATCGCCGCCGAGGCCGGGCAGGACCCTGCCGGACGCGCCATGAGCCTGGGCGATGCAGAGGCGATCGCCGCCGCCCTGCTCGCCCGAGCCTGACCCAGGCCGCCGCCCGGCGGCACCCGACGACGGACCCCACCGGACGCTTCCGCCTCGCCCGGGTCCGTTTCGGCCAGGACACGACGACGGTCCCGTCACCGTGCGAAAGGTGACGAGACCGTCGTCGTGCGTCAGGAGTCAGGGTGCCTCAGGCGCCCCAGGCGGGATCAGCGCTCCCGGCCCTTGCCCTTGCCCGGCTTCCCGGGGTGGCCGCCCTTGCCGGGCTTGCCGGGCTTCTCATCCGGGCGGCACTTCTTCCACTCGTGCGGGTTGCCTCCGTCGCGCGGGTGCACGCACTCACGCGGGTCGACCGGGTCCTCCTCCTCGAGACCCGGCAGGGCCATGCCGACGAGGATCGGGTTGTGGTCCGAGGAGCGCCACTGGTCCGCGCGGTACAGGTCCTCCGCCGTGTAGTTGTGCCGGGAGTACTCGAAGGCCACGGACTCGTTGGCGTTGATCATCCAGATGTCCTGGCCGGTCACCGTCGCGTCGGCGGCCGGGGAGGCGAACACGTGGTCCAGGGAGCCGACGGCGCCGCCGTAGGTGTAGGAGTACTCGCCGGTCTTGGCGCCCTGGGAGATGTAGCCGGCCTCTTCGATCACCCGGATCGGGTCCTCCATCTCGTAGGCGTTGAAGTCGCCGAGCAGCAGGACACGGTCGGTGCCGGCCTGCTCCTTCATCCGGTCGGCGAAGTCCACGAGGGCCTCGGCCATGCGGACGCGGTCGCCGTTGTAGGCGCCCTGGCCGTCGCCGGTGTCCACGTTGTCGTCCGCGGCGCCGGAGCCGCCCTTGGACTTGAAGTGGTTGGTGATGGCCACGAAGTCGGTGCCCTCCATGCCCTCCGCGGTGCCGTCGGCACGGCGGAACTGCTGGGCGAGCGGTTCGCGGGCGTTGTCGAAGTTCACCTGGTCGTCCAGGATCACGGACTCGCCCACCGGGGTGACCTCGTCCGGCTGGTAGATGAAGCCGGAGCGGATCACGTCCTCGGTGGCCAGGGCAGGCCGCTCGGCGGGGGAGGCCACGTAGGCCCACTTCTTTTCGCCGGCGGCGGCGTTCAGGCCGTCCACGAGGTCGGCGAGGGAGTGGTCGCGGTCCAGGCCGAACTGGGCGGAGTTCTCGATCTCCTCGAGGGCGATCACCGAGGTGTCCATGCCGTTGATCGCCTCCACGATCTTGGCCTTCTGGCGCTCGAACGACTCGGCGGTGTAGGCGCCGCGGGGGTCGCAGTAGTTCGTGGTGATCGGGTTGCCGTCACGGTCCGTGTAGGCCTTGCAGTCCGGGAACTGCTCGCCGAGGGTCGTGAAGTAGTTCAGGACGTTGAACGAGCCGACCGTGACGTCGCCGCCGAGGTCTTCGCGCTGCGCCTCGGCCGGCCGGGTGTCCTCGATGGAGACCGGCTGCACGGTGGCGGCCGTGTCGTCGTTGAGGTGGCCCAGCGGCTGGAAGGTCCAGGCGTCGTGGCGGTAGTCCAGGATCACGCCGGTGGTGAAGTCCACGGCGGATCCCACGCGGGCCGGGGAGTCCACGTCCACGTACGGCAGGGTGCTCTGGTTTCCGGGGGAGCGCATGAAGTTGGTGGTCGCGCCGTCGTCCAGCACGATCGCCTTCTCCGCGTTGTCCGCCATGACAGCCTGGGCATCGGCACCGGGCAGGGCGACGGAGGTCGGGTTCGGCAGCGGGGAGGTGCCCGGGGCCAGCGTGAGGGAGCCGTACTGGTTCACGGAGTAGTTGTCCGTGATCGTCCAGTCGCCCTGCGGGGCCAGGAGCATGCCCTCGTAGGCCTCCTTCTCCGCGGCGGTGAGCGGGAAGTCGAGCTCGAGCGGCTCCACGGAGCCCGGCTCGTCCAGCTGCTCCACGCCGCCGGCGGGGACGGAGATCTGGGTGAGGCCGTAGAACTCGCCGGCGGTGCCGGTGACGCGGACATGGTCGCCCAGAGCGACCTCTCCCATGGTGTCCCGGGAGTACACGAAGACGCCGTCCGAGGCGTCCTCGGTGGAGCCGGCCTCGCCGCCGGTACCGGCTGTCTGCAGGTAGTAGCCGTTGAGGCCGCCGGTGGAGTACACGGCGGTGACCACGCCGGTGGTGGTGACCAGCTGCTCGTCGTAGGGCGTGCGGTCTCCGGTGCCCTGGATCTGGGCGATGGTCAGCGGGATCGCCTCCTCCGGGTCCGGGTCCGGGTCCGGGTCCGGGTCCGGAGCGGGGTCGACCCCCTCGCCGGAGGACGGCATCGGGGTGACGTCGCCGGTGAGGGTGAAGTCGGCGGAGTTGTCGTCTGTGTCCACGCCGTCGGTGCGGGTCATGGACTTCGGATCCGAGTTGGCGGACGGCGAGGAGGCGGCAGTGGTCTCGAAGGTGTTCGACGTCCCGTAGCCGAGCAGGTCGACGACGGCCGGGTCGACACCGGTGACGACCGAGCCGGTGGCCAGGGCCGGGAGCCGCTCGGCCTGGTTCGACAGGACCAGGGTGCCGGAGACCCCGGCCGGGTTGAGGCCGCCGGCCACGAGGTCCGGCGTGGGCAGCGCAGCGCCGTTGGAGCCGTTCGAGCCGCCCTGCACGAGGAAGGTGCCCTTGGCCGGGACGGTGCCGGAGAGGGCCACCGAACCGTTCGGGGCGCCGGTGCCGGTGGCGGAGCGGTACTGAAGGGACCAGCCGTCGAGGCTGATCGGGGCGTCGGTCGGGTTGTAGAGCTCGACGAACTTGTGGGTGAACACCGCGTTCGCGGAGCCGCCGTTCGTGTAGGCCTCGTTGATCACGAGGGTGTCGCCGGCCGGGGAGGCCTGGGCCGGAAGGGCGACGGCGGGGGAGAGCAGCGCGAGCGCGGCGGCGGCGCCGGCGGTGCGCACGAGGACATGACGGGGCATGTGCATGGGGAGGTTCCTTCGATCGGCGGTGCGGCGCGGGAGAGAAGGGATGCGCCGGTCACCGGGTGCGTGGGAGAGGTGCCGCAGCAGGGGAGGGGGCGACGGCGGCGGGTCGGGGATGGACCCGCCGCCGTCGTGCCCTGCCGGCCGCGCGAAGCGGCCGGCAGGGCGGGCTCAGTCGGTCAGGGGATCAGCGGGCGGCGGTGAATCGGCGGCGCACCATGAGCAGCGCGGCGGCGCCGAGGGCGCCGAGGCCGGCGAGGGACCAGGTGGCCTCGCCGCCGGTCTGCACCTTGGACGGCTTGGTGTGCTCGCCCTCGTCCGCGCCGTGGCCCTTGCCCGGCTCCTCGCCCTGGCCCGGGTGCTCCGGGTCGGCCGGGTCCGCGCCCTCGCCTGGCTGCTCCGGGTCGGCCGGAGTGCCCGGCTCGCCCGGCTCCTGGCCTTCGCCCGGGTGCTCCGGGTCGGTCGGGTCCGCGGGGTCCTCCGGGTCGGCCGGGGTGCCGGGCTCGCCCGGCTGCTCGCCTTCGCCCGGCTCCTCGCCCTCAGCCGCGGTGACTTCGAGGGCGTGGCGGACCTCGGTGACGGTGCCGTTCGCGTAGGTCACAGACATGACGAGCTCACCTGCGCCGGCGGTGTCCGGGGCGGTGATGCCCGTCAGGGCTGCGGTGTCGCCCGAGGCGTCCGCGTCCACGGTGCCGAGCTCGATCGGCTCACCGCCGGTCGGCTGGAAGGAGACGTCCACGGAGGTGGCGGTCGGGGCGCCGTCGGAGTCGATCATCAGATCGGCCAGGGTCAGCGAGATCTCCTCGCCGGCAGCCACAGTGGCCGGGGCGTCGGTCACCGACACGCCCTTCTTGGCGTAGTCCGGGCGCACGGCGCCGTCCTCTGCGGCCTGGGCCTCGGCGTACTCCTGCAGTGCAGCGGCGTCCACGAGGCCGATGTTGTGGAAGTTCTCACGGCCCTCGGCGAAGGCGGTGTAGCCGTCGGGCGCCTGGGACGGGTCGCCGGAGGCGACCCACGAGTCGTCGGCCAGGAAGGACAGGGTGGCGACGGTGTACATCTGGTCGTCGTCCAGGGCGACGCCGTCGATCCACACGCCGGTGACCTTCTCGCCCTGCGGGCGGGACTCGTCGTAGGTCCAGGTGAGGTTCTCGGACCAGCCGAGGTTGAACATCTTCTCGTCGTCGCGCCAGTTCTCCTCGAGGGCCTTGCGGATGGAGGAGCCCGGGATGTCGAAGTAGACGAGGGTGTTGCCGAACGGGGCGACGTCCAGGATCTCGCCGAGGGTCAGCTTGCCCACCAGGTCGGACGGCTTCGGGCCGAAGTCGCCGGAGTTGGTGAACATGTCCTCGATGATCTCGGAGCGCAGGCCACCCGGGTTGGTCACGCCGAGGTCGACCTCCGGGCCGGCGGCGGCCACGGCGGACTTCAGGCCGTCGGCCACCCAGTTGCCCAGGGTGGTCTCGGCGGTGCGGGAGCCGCCGGCGCGCCAGGTGCCTCCGGAGGCGAGGACGTCGGCGTAGTCGGTGGTCAGGGAGCCGTCCAGGTCGGCGATGACGGTGGAATGCTTCTCCTCGAAGACGGCCACGGCGTCCTGCTCGATGGCGTAGACCTCGGCGGTCACCGGGGACTCGGCGGCGGCCTCGGCGGGGTCCTGGGTGGAGCGCTCGATGAGCTGCTGCGTCACGTCGGTCACCGAGTCGGTGGCCGGGTCGTAGGTGAGCTCGACGGCGGCCAGGTGAGAGCCGGAGGAGCCGGTCTGCATGACCGGGCGGCGGACGCCGTCCACGTCGGTCTCATAGCTGTACAGCTGGTGCGAGTGGCCGTTGAAGACCATGTCCACGTTCGCGGAGGTCTCCTGGACCATGGAGCGGAACTTGGCGCTGCTGGCCATCTCGTCCGCCAGGGAGCCGGAGCCGTTGGCGCCGTCGTGGTAGGAGGCCACGATCACGTCGGCGGCGTCGTTCGCGGCCAGCTCGTCGGCCACGCTGTTGACGGCCTGGACGAGGTCGAGGACCTCCATGCCCTTGAGCCCCGCGGCGGTGGTGGTGGAGTACAGGTCGTTCGGCACGGCGCCGATCACGGCCACGCGCACGCCGTTGACGTCGAACACCTGGTGGGAGGTGAGCACGGGCTCCTTGGTCTGCGGATCCACGAAGTTGGCGGCGATCACCGGGAACTGGGCGCGCTCGGCCACGCGGCCGGTCAGGTCGTCCAGGCCCTTGTCGAACTCGTGGTTGCCGGCGGTGAGGACGTCCAGGCCGAGGGCGTTCATCACGTCGATGGTCGGCAGATCCTGCTGCACGTTGGACACGGAGGCGGAGGCGCCGATCAGGTCGCCGGCGCTGGTGAGCAGAGTGGAGTCGGCACCGTGCTGGGCCTCGAAGGCACGGCGGTAGTCCTCGACCGTGTCGGCGAACTGGGTGCCGGAGAACTCCGGGGACAGGGCGCCGTGGAAGTCGTTGAAGGACAGGATGGAGATCGTCTTCGAGTCCTCGGAGGTCTCGACGGCCAGGGCCGGGACGGCGCTGGCCGGAGCCAGGACGAGGGTCGCGCAGGCGGCGGTGGCCACGGCGCGGCGGCGGAAGAAGTAGGACACGGGTGCTCTCCTCATGCCCGGGCGGCGGGGTGCTCCGGGCCTCGTGCGGGTGCGGGCGTGCGGCACGGGGCGGGCCCGGCCGTGGAATCGATCCGACCACGGTCAGTTGTCATCCAGGTGAACACCATGCAGGGCGCACATGTCCGATGAGTTGTGATCGGCGCCCGTCCGGCATGTGATCGCACCCACCATAGCCCTCGGGTGGGAGGGCCGGACGTCCGAGGAGCCGGGGTGTGACACGTTGCGCAGGGGGAGGGAAGAGGGGACGACGACGGGCCGTCGCCTGGGGGAAGACCGCTGGGATCCGCCGAGGTGACGGCCCGTCGTCGTGGGAGTGCTGGCGGATGGTGAGGGATTCGAACCCTCGGTACGGGGTCACCGCACACCGGTTTTCAAGACCGGCTCCTTCGGCCGCTCGGACAACCATCCCCGCGCGGGCACCGGGGACGCCCGGCACTGCGCCCGCCCCACTCTACCCAGGCGGGAGGGGCGGGGTGTCCGCCTTGAGGGGCCCGGCGGGGTGCCCGCCTTGAGGGGCCCGACGGGGTGCCCGCCTTGAGGGGCCCGACGGGCCCGGGGGAAGATGGAGGCCGCCTCGTGCGTCCGCACGTGGTGGCCCCGAGCACGCAGGAGGACCGACGCATGACGGCACCCACCGACCCCGACACGGACGTCCCGGCCACGATGCGCGCCGTCCGCTGCGACGGCGCCGGAGGCACGGAGGTGCTCCGGGTCGTGGAGGAGGCCGTGCCGGAGCCCGGCCCCGGCGAGGTCCTCGTGCGTGTGGCCGCCGCCGGTGTGAACCGCGCGGACGTGATGCAGCGGCAGGGCCACTACCCGCCGCCGAAGGGCGAGTCCGAAGTGCTCGGGCTCGAGGCCTCCGGTGTGGTGGCCGCCTTCGGCCCGGGGGCAGAGGAACAGACCTCCCTGCGGGCGGGAGACCGTGTGTGCGCCCTGCTGGCCGGCGGCGGCGCGGCCGAGTACGTGGCCGTGCCCGTGGGCCACCTGATGGCGGTGCCCGAGGGCATGTCCCTCACGGATGCCGCGGCGTTCCCCGAGGTCGCCTGCACCGTGTGGACCAACCTGTCCGAGCGCGGTGCCGTCTGCGCCGGGGACGTGGTGCTGGTGCACGGCGCCTCCGGCGGCATCGGCTCCTTCGCCGTGCAGTACCTCACGGCGATCGGGGCGCGGGTGTTCGCCACCGCCGGTGGCCCGGACAAGTGCGCGCGCGCCGTGGGCCTCGGCGCCGAGGCGGCCTTCGACCACCGCGCCGCCGCCGAGGCAGGTGAGCCCGGCGGCTTCGCCGACTGGCTGCGCGAGCACACGGACGGCCACGGCGCCGACGTCGTCCTGGACGTGGTGGGCGCCCCGTACCTGGCCCCGAACGTGGACGCGCTCGCCCAGGACGGTCGCATCGTGGTGATCGCGGTGCAGGGCGGACTCAAGGCGGAGTCCTTCAACATCATGAAGCTCGTGGCCAAGCGGGGCTGGTTCACCGGCTCCACCCTCCGCGCGCGCGGCCGCACGGAGAAGGCCCATGTGGTGGCCGGCGCCGCGAAGGCCGCCCTTCCGCTGGTGGCCGATGGCCGGGTGCGCCTGTCCGTCGAGGCCGTCTTCCCGCTGGAGGACGTGGTGGCCGCGCACGAGCACTTCGAGCGGGACGACCGCGCCGGTCGCGTGGTTCTGGTGGTGGACCCGGCGCTCGCCGGCGGTCAGGACGGGGCCGCCGACGTGGACGGACAGGCCACGGCATGAGGCGCGGACCCTTCGCCCGCATGCGTCAGGCCCGCGCGGACGAGCGCGAGCTCGGTACCGGACTCTGGCGGCGGGACCATGACCGTTTCGTGCGTGCCCTGGACCGCTGCTGGCAGGTCCTCCAGGAGGCCGAGGCGCGCAGCGAGCTCGACGCGGACGAGCTGAACGGCGTCGTCCACGCGGCCAACGTCCTCTCCGACGCCCTGCCGGAGGTGCGTGCCCTGTGCGTGCGCATGCAGGCCGCCTGCCCTGCCACGGAGGACCACCGCATCCCCCCGGCCGCGGCAGAGACACATCGGGAGCTCTCCCGTGCCGCCCACGAGCTGGCCGCCACGGCACAGGCCGTCGCCATGTTCCGGCTGCGCCAGACCGGCTCGGACTCCGTCGGCCGACACGCAGAGCGCACCCTGGACCACGTGCGCCGGGCACAGGAGGCAGCGCCGGCCTGAATCCCCAGGACCAGCCCAGGCGGCTCCGGGTGCGGCGACGCAGTCCTCGAGGCTGCGGCGAGAGGACCCCGGACAGGCGACGAGGCCCCGTCTCCGATGCGATCGGTGACGGGGCCTCGTTCTGCGCCGAGCCCCCTGCCGGATTCGAACCGGCGACCTGCTCTTTACGAGGGAGCTGCTCTGGCCAGCTGAGCTAAGGAGGCACGTGGCCGCACGGCCACGGCTGACCATGTTACCCGGCGCGGGCACGGCACGGCAAAAGGTCGCGGTGTCGCCGTCCCGTGACCGAGCCCTCCGCCGCCGTTCACCCGGCGGCCACGGAGGCGTCAGACGGGGAGGCTGGACTGGTTCTCATGACCACGCAGCCGCTGCCTCCGCGCCGGGCCCACGCCGAGCCCCGCCCGCTGTCCGTGCCCCTGCGCCTGGCCGTGGTGGACATGTCCGGGACGTCGATCGTGGACACCGGCCTGCAGGACACCGCCTTCGCCGAGGCCCTGGACGCCCACGGGGTGGGGGAGGGGCACCCGGAACGGACCTTCCACCTGGCGGCCTTTCGCCGCCGGCGGCGCAGTTCCCGGACGGACGTCTTCGCCTCGATCTTCGGGGACCGGGCGACGGCGCGCTCCGCCGTCCGCACCTTCGAGGAGCGGCTCGACGCCCTGATCGCGGAGCATGGGGCGCGCCCCCAGCCCGGTGCGGTCGAGGCCCTGGAGCGCCTGCGAGAGCAGGGCATGGCGCTGTGCCTGGCCACCGGGTTCGCCCGGCACACGCAGAACACGCTGCTCGAGTCGCTGGACTGGATGGGATTGGCAGACCTGAGCCTGTCCCCGGACGACGTCGGCAGGGGAGTCCCCTACCCGGACATGGTGCTCACGGCGCTGCTGGCCCTGGACCTGGAGGACGTGCGGTCCGTGCTCACTGTGGGTGACACGGACGCGGACGTGCAGGCCGGTCGTCGTGCGGGCGCGGGCCTGGTGGTGGGCGTGCTCAGCGGAGAGGACGACGGGGACGCGCTCGCCGCGGCCGGGGCGGACGCGGTGCTTCCGCTGCTCGCCGACGTCCCGGAGCTGACTGAGCGTCTCGCACGAGCCTGAGGCGGCCGGGGCTCAGCGCCGCTGGCGCGGTGTGCGGGTCCGGGCCGGCAGCAGGGCGAGCATGAGCGCCTCGACGGCGAGCTGCTCGGGCACGTTGGCGGCCAGGCGCTCGCGGGCGAGGTTGATCGCGTCGATGCGGGCGACCACCTCGGAGGAGGTCCCGGCGGCCCCGTGGGCGTAGGAGGCGATCTCGGCGCGACGGTGCTCGTTGATGAGCTCACCCTCGGCGTCGAGCTGCACGGCGAGGACGTCCCGGAACAGGCCGAACAGGTCGATCATCGCCCGGTCCAGGGAGTCGTGGACGCTGCGGCGGCGGCGCCGGGCCTGGTCCTCCTCGAGGCGCTTGACGTGGTGGCGGAGCTTGGCGGGCACCTGCTCTCCCTCCACGATGCCGAGCTGGCGGCGCAGGGCCGCAAGCTCTTCGGCGTTGCGGGCCTCGGCGGAGGACTCGGCCTCATCCTTGGCGACCTTCACCAGATGCGCGGCCATGCCCATCGCATCGGAGACGGCGCTGCTGCGCAGGGGCAGGGAGAGGATCTCCTCACGGCGGGCGAGTGCCTCGGGGTCCTGGGCGAGGCGACGGGCCATGCCCACGTGCGACTGGGAGATGCGCGCGGTCATCCGGGCGGTCTCTGCGTCCAGGCGGTCGCGGCGCACCAGCAGGTCCGCCACGTCCTCCACGGACGGGATGCGCAGGGAGACGGCGCGGCAGCGGGAGCGGATGGTGGGGAGCACGTCCGCCGGGGACGGGGTGCAGAGCATCCAGACGACGCGCTCCGGGGGCTCCTCGATGGCTTTGAGGAGCACGTTGGTGGCGCGTTCGGTCATGCGGTCCGCGTCCTCCATGAGGAAGATGCGCCAGCGGCCGGTCGCCGGCCTGGACTGGGCGGCCTCGACGAGCTCGCGGACGTCCTCGATCTTGTAGCTGACGTTCTCCGTGGCCAGGATCGTCACATCCGGGTGGGTGCCGCCCATGACGGTGGTGCAGGCGTGGCACTGACCGCAGCCGCGCTCCTGCAGGTCCCCTGCTTCGCACTGCAGGGCGGCGGCGAAGGCGCGGGCGGCAGTGGAGCGTCCGGAGCCGGGCGGGCCGGTGAACAGCCAGGCGTGGGTGGGCCGCTCCTGGCGCGCGCTGCGGGCGAGCTGCTCCACCACGGCGTCCTGGCCGGCGAGGTCCGCGAAGACGGCCGGCGCGCTCATCCGGCCTCCTCCAGGAGCTCCTCGAGCCGCTCGCAGATCTGCGCGGTGCGGTCGCCCATCTCGGTCGTGGCGTCCAGCACCAGGTAGCGCTCGGGGGCCGCTGCGGCCCGTTCCAGGAAGGCGGCGCGCAGCTGCTCGTGGGCGTGGGCGGTCTCCTGCTCGAGGCGATCCGGCCCGGTGCCCCCGGCTCCCTGGCGCCAGGTGCGTCGGGCGGCGGCGGTCTCCGCGTCGATGTCCAGCACCACGGTGAGGTCCGGCAGCGTGCCGTCGACGGCCCACTCGTTCAGCTCCACGATCCAGTCCACGCCGAGCCCGCGCCCGACGCCCTGGTAGGCCACGGAGGAGTCGATGAAGCGGTCCGTCACCACGGTCGTCCCCGCCTCGACCGCCGGGCGGATGCAGCGCTCCACGTGGGCGGCGCGGGCCGCGGAGAACAGCAGCGCCTCGGTGCGCGGGTCGATCGGTGCGTGCTCCGGGTCCAGGACGAGGGAGCGCAGGCGCTCGCCGAGGTCGGTCCCGCCGGGCTCGCGGGTCAGGTGCACCGGGTGGCCGGCGGCCTCCCAGGCGGCGGCGAGGGCGCCGGCCTGGGTCGATTTGCCCGAGCCGTCGGGTCCTTCGAGGGCCACGAAGAGGCCGCGTGCGTCAGCTGGCTGTTCCACCCGGCCAGCCTATCGGCCCGACATCCTGCCGGGCCCGTGCCGGACCCGTCTGTGCGGGGAGGTCAGCGCGTAGAATGGCGGGCATGACCCACCCCTTCGTGTACGCCGCCTACGTCGAGTACTGGCTGATGCTCGCGCTCGGCATCGTCGCCCTCGCCCTGGAGGTGTGGGCCGTCGTCGACGCCGCCCGCCGCCGCCCGGAGGACTTCCTGCGTGCCGGCATCCGGGAGAAGCGCTTCTGGCTGATGCTCACCGGGGGCGCCACGCTCATCGGCGTGCTGGGCGTTCTCGGGCCGTTCGGTGGCCTGGGCGTGCTCGGCCTGCTCGCCGTCTGCGTCGCGGCCGTGTACCTCGCCGGCCCGCGTGAGCAGATGAACCTCTACAGCGGAGGCCGCTCCGGCTGGTGACCGGCCGGCCGCGGTTCCGCCCCGGCCGACCTTCTCGCCCGTGTCCGCCGGAGCAGGCAGCGGCAGGCTCGGGTCAGGGACTGCGGCAACGCCATAGACTTGCGGTATGGCGAACAACACCTACACGCTGGTCCTGCTCCGTCACGGCCAGAGCGAATGGAACGAGAAGAACCTGTTCACCGGCTGGGTCGACGTGCCGCTGACCCAGAAGGGCCGCACCGAGGCCACCCGCGGCGGCGAGCTCCTCAAGGACGAGGGCATCCTGCCGGACGTGCTACACACCTCCCTGCTCAAGCGCGCGATCACCACCGCGAACCTGGCTCTGGAGGCCGCTGACCGCCAGTGGATCCCGGTCAAGCGCAGCTGGCGCCTGAACGAGCGCCACTACGGTGCGCTGCAGGGCAAGGACAAGGCCCAGGTGAAGGACGAGTTCGGCGAGGAGCAGTTCATGATCTGGCGCCGCTCCTTCGACACCCCGCCGCCGACCCTGGACGACTCCTCCGAGTTCTCCCAGGCGAACGACGAGCGCTACGCCGAGCTCGGCGACGAGGCCCCGCGCACCGAGGCGCTGAAGATGGTCATCGACCGCCTGCTCCCGTACTGGGAAGGGGAGATCGTGCCGGACCTCGAGGCCGGCAAGACCGTCCTGGTCGCCGCGCACGGCAACTCCCTGCGCGCGCTCGTGAAGCATCTGGACGGCATCTCGGACGAGGACATCGCCGCCCTCAACATCCCGACCGGCATCCCGCTCGTGTACGAGCTGGACGAGGACATGAAGCCGGTGAACCCGGGCGGTCGCTACCTGGACCCGGAGGCCGCCGCCGCCGGCGCCGCCGCGGTCGCCGCGCAGGGCGACGCCAAGCACTGACGGCAGCCGGCCGCGTCCGGAGGACAGCACGACGACGGGGCGCCGGCGGGAGGACACTCCCGCCGGCGCCCCGTCGGCTCTGGTTCAGGCGGACTGGTGGGTGGGCATCTGTCCGGTGACCAGGTAGCGCATCTTGCCGGCCACGGACACCGCGTGGTCGGTGAAGCGCTCGAGGTAACGGGAGGCCAGGGTGACGTCCGTGGTCGTCGCCGCGGACTCGGTCCAGGAGGGGGCGCCGATGGCGCGGAAGACGCTGACGTGGTGCTCGTTGACCGTCTCGTTCAGCTCGGAGAGCGAGTCCGCGTGGCCGAGGTCTTGGGTCTCCAGCAGCAGGACCACCTGTGCGGCGGCGTCCACGGTGGCGTCGGCCATCGCGTGGAAGGTCGGACGGATCGACTCGGGGATGACGAGTTCCGGGTAGCGCAGACGAGTCAGCTGCGCGATGTGCCGGGCCAGGTCGCCCATGCGCTCGAGCGAGGTGCTCATGCGCAGGGTGGCCACCACGGTGCGCAGGTCCGAGGCCACCGGGGCGTGGAGGGCGAGCAGCTGGATGGCCTGTTCGTCGAGCTGCTCCTGCAGTCGGTCGATGCGGGCGTCCTCGGAGATGACCTGTTCGGCGCGATGCACATCCGCGGTCTCAAGCGCGGCGCGGGCGTCGTCGGCCGCTCGGTGGACCAGCTCGGCGGTGGTCGTCAGGTCCTTGCCGAGGCGGCTCAGGTTCGCACGGAAGAGCTCGCGCATGTGGCCTCCAGGCGGTGTTCGGTGAGGCCTGCGGGTCCCAGGCCGAAGGGACAGTCTGTCCGGTCCAGGTGAACGGACCCTGAACCCGTCCTGGCCTGCGAGGGAAGACCTGACGGCGGGCTGTGACGCAGTGGGCAGCGGCTACCCTTGAGGGGTGGACCCCGTGATCATCGGCCTGCTCTGCGGAGTGATCGGCCTCGCCGTCGGGGTGGCCTCGATGCTCGCGTTCCGTGCCTCGGAGCGCAGCCGCACCGTCGACCTGACGGTCGACGAGCCCACCCTCCCGAGCGGTGCGGCCGAGGTGCTCTCCGTCATCGGGCGCGCCTACGTCGTCGTGGACGCCGTGGACGGCGTCGTCCGGGCCAACCCCTCCGCCTATGCGTTCGGGCTGGTCCGGGGATACCGCCTGGTCCACGACCAGCTGCGTGAGCTGACCGGCCGGGTCCGTGCCGAGGGCATCACTGTGGAGCGCCGCTACGAACTGCCCCGCGGGCCGATCGGCCAGGGCAGCATCATGGTCCAGCTGCGTGTGGCCCCGCTGGACAACGAGTACATCCTGATCCTCGCCGACGACCGCACCGAGATCACCCGCACCGAGGCCATGCGCAACGACTTCGTGGTGAACGTGTCCCACGAGCTGAAGACCCCCGTCGGCGCCATCTCCCTGCTGGCCGAAGCGCTGGACGACGCGGCGGAGGACGAGGAGGCGGTGCACCGCTTCGCCGGCCGCCTGCAGGTCGAGTCGGTCCGCCTGTCGGCCCTGGTGCAGGACATCATCGAGCTCTCCCGCCTGCAGTCGAAGGACGTCGTCCATGAGGGCCGCCCGGTGGACATGAACAAGGTGGTCGCGGATGCCGTGGACCGGCTTCGTCTCACCGCGGAGGCGCGGGACATCGCCATCAAGGTCGGCGGCTCCATCCCGTACCCGGTGCATGGGGACGCGGACCAGCTGATGACCGCCGTCCGCAACCTCGTGGACAACGCCGTGCGCTATTCACCGGACCAGACCACGGTGGGCGTCGGCCTGTCCGCGGTGGACGGCCTGGCGCAGGTCACGGTGAAGGACCAGGGCATCGGCATCAGCCCGGAGGAGCAGGAACGCGTCTTCGAGCGCTTCTACCGAGTGGACACCGCCCGGTCCCGCCAGACCGGCGGCACCGGCCTGGGCCTGTCCATCGTCAAGCACGTCGTCGCCAACCACGGCGGCGAGGTGACAGTGTGGTCCCAGCAGGGCCGCGGGTCCACCTTCACCGTCCGCCTGCCGCTCTGGAACGGCGGCGACCATGCCCATGACCAGGACACCGTCGAGGCCGACGGCGTCCGTACCCGCCGCGGCGCTCTCTCAGCCGCCGGACGAACAGCACATCGGAAGGAGAACCGCGCATGAGCCGCATCCTGATCGTGGAGGACGAGGAGTCGTTCAGCGATCCGCTGTCCTACCTCCTCGACAAGGAGGGCTTCGAGGTCTCGGTGGCCGCGGACGGCAACGCCGCGATGGCCGAGTTCGAGCGCTCCGGCGCCGACCTGGTCCTGCTGGACCTGATGCTGCCGGGCATGTCCGGCACGGAGGTCTGCCGTCAGATCCGCCAGCGCTCCAACGTGCCGATCATCATGCTCACCGCGAAGGACTCGGAGGTGGACAAGGTCGTCGGCCTCGAGCTCGGCGCGGACGACTACGTCACCAAGCCGTACTCCTCGCGCGAGCTGGTGGCCCGCGTGCGCGCCGTGCTGCGCCGTCAGGGCGAGCCGGAGGAGCTGGTGACCACCACCGTGGCCGCCGGTCCGGTCCGGATGGACATCGAGCGCCACGTGGTCTCTGTGGACGGCGAGCCCGTGTCCCTGCCCCTCAAGGAGTTCGAGCTGCTGGAGATGCTGCTGCGCAACGCCGGCCGTGTGCTCACCCGCGGGCAGCTGATCGACCGCGTGTGGGGCTCGGACTACGTCGGGGACACCAAGACCCTGGACGTGCACGTCAAGCGCCTGCGCTCGAAGATCGAGCCGGACCCGTCCAGCCCGCGCCACCTCGTGACCGTGCGTGGCCTGGGCTACAAGTTCGAGGCCTGAGCGGCCCAGGCGCCGTCCGTGCGGCCGTCCGTGCCGGCGCCGTCTGTGCGGCCGTCTCCGGCCGGAGGCGGAACACTCCCGCAGGCGCGGAGGCCCCGCATGGCGAAGGCCCCGCCTCCCGGATCGGGGAGGCGGGGCCTTCGCGGTGCCTGGGGGAGCGTCAGTGCTCTCCGCCGTAGTGGTGGGTCTCCTCGTGGAGGTGGTCGGTCCACTCGGCCTCGTCGAAGTCGCCCGGCACGAGGTCCCGGTACTCGGCCATGGTGGGACCGAGGACAGGGATCTCGAGGTCCTGGGAGTCGCCGTCCACGGAGAGGGCGCCCTCGGTGTACTCGCCGGCGTCGGCGCCGGCCTCGTCGACCACCCACTCCTCGTCCTGCAGGGACACGACCTTGCCGGCCGGGACGTCGACGTCCTGGGAGTCGCCGGAGACCTCGACGGTGACGGTCATGTCCTCCTGGGTCTTGTTCACGACCGACCCGATGACGCGGCCCTGCTCGTCGGCGCCGGTGGAGACGACGGCGAGGTTGCGCACGCCGGCACCGTCCAGGTCGGCCACAATGCCGTCGCTCGGCGAATACGGGATGCCGGTGGCGATCGGGCTGATGGCGCTGCAGCCGGTGGCCGCCAGCAGGGCGACGGCGGCGGCGGAGCCCGCGCCGAGGCGGCGCAGGCGTGCGGACCGGGTGGCGGCGGTGTTCACGATGATCTCCTCAAAGCGGTGCGGGGCCGGGGCGCACGCGTGCGTGCGGACGGTTGCCTCCAGCCTATCGCACAACCGGACCTGCTCACGCTCGTGACGGCGCAGGCCTTCACTATCACGACCCCCGCCCCGGCCCTCGCTCCGACACTCCGTCCGGCGGGCCCCCCGTGATAGGATGAAGCGTCACGAAAGGGGCCGTTTACATGGTTTTTGAGGTCGGAGAGACCGTCGTCTACCCGCATCACGGTGCAGCCCGCATCGAGGAGATCAAGATGCGGAACATCAAGGGCGAAGAGAAGATGTACCTCAAGCTGAAGGTGGCGCAGGGTGACCTGACCATCGAGGTCCCGGCGGAGAACGTCGACCTCGTCGGTGTGCGCGATGTCGTCGACAAGGAGGGACTCGAGCGCGTCGTCGAGGTGCTCCAGGCCGAGCATGTGGAGGAGCCGACCAACTGGTCGCGCCGCTACAAGGCCAACCTGGAGAAGCTGGCCTCCGGCGACGTCATCAAGGTGGCCGAGGTCGTCCGCGACCTGTGGCGCCGTGAGCAGGACCGCGGCCTGTCCGCCGGCGAGAAGCGCATGCTCTCCAAGGCCCGTCAGGTGCTCGTCTCCGAGCTGGCCCTGGCGAAGAAGGTCTCCGAGGAGGAGGCCGAGGGCATCCTGGACAAGACCCTCGAGGGCTGATCGCCCGGTCTGCGTCCACACCGCATCAGGCGTGAACCGACGACCCGTCCGCTGCACCGCAGCGGGCGGGTCGTCTGCGTCTCCGCCCCCAGACACTTTCGTTCGTGAAAATGTCGAGTCCCCAGACATTTTCGTTCGTGGAAATGTCGAGTTCCGCCCGCACCCCGCCGGCCGCCCACCCGAAAGCGACGCGCATGTGCGGTAGGAATGGGGGAGCAGCCGCTCGCCGAAGGAGTCCTCATGCCCACCGCTGTCCTGCTCGCCGCCGCGGGCTCGGGCACCCGCCTCGGGGCGGGCATGCCGAAGGCCCTGGCCCCGCTGGCCGACGGCCGCACGCTCCTGGAGCACGGTCTCGAGACCGTGGCGCAGGTGCCGGACGTGGACGTGGTGGTCGTCCTCGTCCCGCCCGCCGACCAGTCGCGCGCGGAGGTCACCGCGATCGTCGAGGAGTGCGCCCTGCGCCTGGGCCTCACCGCCTCCTGTGTGCCCGGCGGCGCCGAGCGGGCCGACTCCGTGGCCGCCGGCCTCGCCGAGGTCGCCCGCCTGCTGGGGGCCGCGCCCGCCTCGGCCACCCCCGCCCCGGACGTCACCTCGGCCGCCGCGTCCTCCTGCCTGCACGACGACGGCACCCACTGCCGCCACGACCCTCACCTCGTGCTCGTCCACGACGCCGCGCGCCCGTTCACGCCGCCGGCCGTGTTCGCCGCCGTGGTGGAGGGCCTCGCCTCCGCGAAGGCCGTCATCCCGGCGGTGCCGGTGACGGACACCGTGAAGCAGGTGAGCGTGGACGCGAACGGTGCCGAGACCGTCGTCGGGACACCGTCCCGGGCGATGCTGCGGGCGGTGCAGACGCCGCAGGGCTTCGACCTGGACGCGCTGCTGGCCGCGCACGAGCAGGTGCGCCGGGACCCGGAGCTGGACGCCGCGGCCCTGACCGACGACGCGATGGTCATGGAGGCCGCCGGGCATGTCGTCCGTGTGGTCCCCGGCCATGCCGACGCCTTCAAGATCACCACCCCGGCGGACCTGGAGCAGGCCGCCGCCCTCATCGCCCGCAGGAGCCTGTCATGAGCCAGCACACCGCCGCCGACCGCCCCGCCGACCGCCCGTTCCCGCTGCCCCGGACAGGGATCGGGGTGGACGTGCACGCTGTGGCGGACCCGGAACGTCAGGGCCCTGACGCACAGGAGCACCGCGCCGCGGTGGAGCGCGGGTGTTGGGTGGCGGGCCTGCACTGGCCCGGCGAGTCGGCGCTGGCCGGCCACTCGGATGCGGACGTCGCCGCGCACGCCTGCTGCGACGCCCTGTTCTCCGCCGCCGGCATCGGGGACCTGGGGAAGCACTTCGGCACCGGCCGTGTCGAGTTCGCCGGTGCCTCCGGCAGCACCCTGCTGGCCGAGGCCGCGCGTCTGGTCCGTGAGGCGGGGTACGAGATCGGCAACGTCGCGGTGCAGGTGGTGGGCAACCGTCCGAAGATCGGAACGCGGAGGGACGAGGCCCAGGCCGTGCTCTCGGAGGCCGCCGGCGCCCCGGTGTCCGTCTCCGGCACCACCACGGACCGCCTCGGCCTGACCGGCCGCGGCGAGGGCACCGCGGCGATCGCCACGGCGCTGGTGTACCCGCGCGACGCCGGCTGACCAGCCCGCGGGACGGCCCCGATAGGATCGGGGACCGTGGCACAGCGTTTCTATGACACCCAGGCGGCCCAGGTCCGCGATTTCGTCCCCGTCCGCCCCGGCGAGGCGTCGGTCTACTACTGCGGCGCCACCGTGCAGGGCATGCCGCACGTGGGGCACGTGCGCAGCGCCATCGTCTTCGACATCCTCGTGCGCTGGCTGGAGGCCTCCGGCCTGAAGGTCACCTCGGTCCGCAACGTCACGGACATCGACGACAAGATCCTGGACCGCTCCGCCGCGTCCATGGAGGACGACTTCGAGGCCTCGGCCCTGTACCCGGCGCGCGAGCAGTGGTGGGCGCTGGCCTACCGGTTCGAGAAGGCGTTCGACGCCGCCTACCTGGCCCTCGGCGTCCGCCGTCCCACCTACGAGCCGCGAGCCACCGGCCACGTGACCGAGATGTTCGCGCTCATCCAGCGCCTCATGGACCGCGGCCACGCCTACCCAGCCACGGACGACTCCGGGGACGTGTACTTCGACGTCCGCTCCTTCGACGCCTACGGCGCCCTCACGCGTCAGCGCGTGGAGGACATGCAGGACGCCCCGGACGCGGACCCGCGCGGCAAGCGCGACCCCCGCGACTTCGCCCTGTGGAAGGGCGCCAAGGCCGGCGAGCCGGAGACCGCCCGGTGGGACTCCCCGTGGGGCCGCGGCCGCCCGGGCTGGCACCTGGAGTGCTCGGCCATGGCCACCAAGTACCTCGGCGCCGAGTTCGACATCCACGGCGGCGGACTGGACCTGCGCTTCCCACACCATGAGAACGAGCTGGCCCAGTCCTCGGCCGCCGGCGACCCGTTCGCCCGCTTCTGGCTGCACAACGGCCTGGTCACCTACGAGGGCGAGAAGATGTCCAAGTCCGTCGGCAACACCATCTCCCCGGAGGAGATGATGCAGATGGCCCGCCCGAAGGCCGTCCGCTACTTCCTCGGCCAGGCCCACTACCGCTCGCAGCTGGACTACCGTCCGGGCTCCCTGGACGAGGCCGAGGCTGCCGTGGAGCGCATCGAGAACTTCGTCTCGCGCGCCTCCTCCCAGCTGGGAGACCCCGCCGTGAGCCACGACGACGGCACGCCCCTCGGCGCGCACGTCCCGGAGGCCTTCCGCTCGGCGATGGAGGACGACCTCAACGTGCCGCAGGCGCTCGCCGTGCTGCACGAGGCCGTCCGCGCGGGCAACTCCGCCCTGGCGGCGATGGAGACGGACGCCGTGGCCGCCCGGTACGCCGAGGTCACCGCGATGACCCGCATCCTCGGCCTGGACGACGTCCCGGAGTCCTCCGCCGGCGCCGCCGGCCCGGCCGCCGACGCCCTGGACTCGCTGGTGCGCTCGCAGATCGAGGCCCGCGCCCAGGCCCGCGCCGAGAAGGACTGGGCCACCGCGGACCGCATCCGCGACGCCCTGACGGCCGCCGGCATCGTGGTGGAGGACAGCGCGGACGGCGCGACCTGGCACCTGGCCGACTGAGCCGGTGCCCTCCGTCCGCAGAGGCGAGCGCCACTAGACTGGCCGCTGAGTCGGTGAGCCGGGTGCCGTCGTCGTGCCCCGCCGCCCCCGTACCCCGCCGGAGCCGAGGGCTCCGCGCAGTCCCCACCCGCTGAAGGAGACGCCATGTCGTCCGCACCCCGCTCCGGCGGTTCCCGCAAGGCCAAGGGCAAGAAGGGCCCGCAGAAGGGCACCGGCGGCCACGGCCGCAGGGCGCTCGAGGGCAAGGGCCCCACCCCGAAGGCCGAAGACCGCGTCTACCACAAGGCCTACCGCAACAAGCAGCTCGCCGAGCGTGCGGCGGCCAAGCGTCCGGCGTCGCCGCGCCGGCAGCGTTCCTCCACCGCGGATGAGACCGTGTCCGGCCGCAACCCGGTGGTGGAGGCGCTGCGCGCCGGCATCCCGGCGAAGGCCCTCCACGTGGCCACCCGCATCGAGGTGGACGATCGCGTGAAGGAGGCCCTGCGCCAGTGCGCCGAGCAGGGGATCCCGGTCATGGAGAACACCAAGCCGGAGCTGGACCGCATGTCCGGCGAGGCCATCCACCAGGGCCTGGTCCTGCAGATCCCGCCGTACGACTACGCGGATGCCCTGGACCTGGCCCGCACCACCCTGGAGAAGGACGCGGCCGGGCACCTGCGCACCCGTCCGCTGCTCATCGCGTTGGACGGCATCACGGACCCGCGCAACCTCGGCGCGATCATCCGCTCCGGCTCCGCGTTCGGCGCGGACGGCGTGATCGTCCCGTCCCGCCGCTCCGTGGGCGTCACCGCCACCGCCTGGCGCACCTCCGCCGGCGCGGCCGCCCGCGTCCCGGTGGCGCAGGCCGGCAACCTGAACACCACGCTGGCCGAGCTGCACCGCATGGGCTACTTCGTGCTCGGCCTGGACGGCGGCGGAGACGTCGGTCTGCCGGGCCTGGAGCTGGCCACCGAGCCTCTCGTGCTCGTGGTGGGCGCCGAGGGCAAGGGGCTGTCCCGCCTGGTGCGCGAGCACTGCCAGCAGATCGTCTCCATCCCGATCGACTCGTCCATGGAGTCCCTCAACGCCTCCATGGCGGTGGGCGTCTCCCTGTACGAGATCTCGGTGCAGCGCTCGGGTGGCCGGAATGCCTCCGCACAGGACGCTTCCTGACGTTTCGTCCACGTGTGGCGTGTGAACCGCGTCATAGGGTCCCGAACCGCGGTCCAGGCTGTATGTTGTGTGCATCACATCACGCGATGTGACCCACTGCGGGCCGGAACACCGTCTCCGGCATCGGCCCGCAGCGCTCGCACACCACGGTCGCTGCTGCGACCCCGAACGCTGAGGACACTTCCCATGAAGAGGACCGCATCCCCGCTCCGCATCACCGCCGCCATGGCTGTCCTGGCCCTCGGTCTCACCGCCTGCGGTGACTCCGGTGCCGGCGACGGCAACGGTGACGGCAACGACGGCCCCTACAAGATCGGCATCTCCCAGCTGACCTCGCACCCGGCGCTGGACGCCACCGCCGAGGGCTTCCAGGAGGCCTTCGACGAGGCCGGCATCGAGGTGGAGTTCGACCTGCAGAACGCCCAGGGCGAGGTCGCCACCGCGAACTCGATCGCCAACACCTTCGCCGGTGACGGGGACGTGGACCTGGTCGCCTCGATCGCCACCCCGGCCGCCCAGGCCGCCGCCACCGCGGTGAAGGACAAGCCGGTCGTCTTCATGGCCGTCACCGACGCCGTCGGCGCCGGCATCGTCGAGGACGAGGAGAAGCCGGGCGGCAACGTCACCGGCCAGTCCGACCGCAACCCGGTGAAGGAGCAGCTGCAGCTGCTGCTGGACGTCAAGGACGACGTCAAGACCGTCGGCATCGTCTGGAACTCCGGCGAGGCGAACTCGAAGTCCCAGGTGGAGCAGGCCAAGGAGGCCGCCAAGGAGCTGGGCATCGAGATCAAGGACGTGACCGTCACCAACTCCTCCGAGGTCCAGCAGGGCGTGCAGTCGCTGTCCGACGTGGACGGCATCTACGTGCCGACCGACAACGCGGTGGTCTCCGCCCTCGAGTCCGTGATCTCCTTCGGCCAGGAGAACGAGATCCCGGTGATCTCCGCGGACACCGACTCCGTGGAGCGCGGCGCCCTGGGCACCTACGGCATCGACTACGAGCAGCACGGCAAGCTCGCCGGCGAGATGGCCGTCAAGATCCTCAAGGACGGCGAGGACCCGGCCGACATGGCGGTCGGCTTCGCCCCGGAGGACGCCCTCGAGCTGGTCGTCTCCCCGGAGAACGCCAAGAAGTTCGGCGTGGAGATCCCGCAGGAGGTCATCGACCGCGCCGACGAGACCATCGACTGACCCACTCTCCCCGTTCGCACCGGGTGCGGCCCTGACAGGACCCGTGTCCTGGTCAGGGCCGCCCCCGTGTGGGACCCCCGGCGGCACGACGACGGCCGCCCGCCCGGCAGGGGCGGCACACCGTGGTCGCAGGTCGCCTCCCAGAAAGGCTTCACGCATGATCTCAGCGCTCGAACTGGGTCTGGTCTACGCCGTGATGGCACTCGGCGTGTACCTGACCTTCCGCATCCTCAACTTCCCGGACCTCACCGTGGACGGGTCGTACACCTCCGGCGCCGCCACCGCGGCGATCCTCATCACCAACGGCACCCACTGGGCACTGGCCATGGTCGCGGCGTTCTTCGTCGGCACCGCCGCCGGCCTCATCACGGGCCTGCTGCACACGAAGGGCAAGATCGACGGGCTGCTCGCCGGCATCCTGACGATGATCGCCCTGTACTCGGTCAACCTGCGCATCATGGGCGGGGCGAACATCCCGCTGCTGGGCCAGGACACCCTGTTCTCCGGGCTGGCCGGATTCGGCGTCGGCCGCAACTGGCAGTCCGTGGCGGTCCTGTTCGTCCTCGTGTTCGTCCTGAAGCTGGTCCTGGACTGGTTCCTGCACACGGACATGGGCCTGGCCCTGCAGGCCACCGGCGACAACGAGGAGATGATCCGCTCCTACGGCGTCTCCACGGACCGCATGAAGATCCTCGGTCTGATGCTCTCCAACGGCCTGGTCGCCCTCTGCGGATCTGCCATGGCGCAGTACCAGGGCTTCTCGGACATCTCGATGGGCATCGGCCTCATCCTGGTGGGCCTGGCCTCGGTGATCGTCGGCCAGGCGATCTTCGGCACCCGCACCGTGTTCATCGCGACCTTCGCGGTGATCGTGGGTGCCGTCCTCTACCGCGTGATCATCCAGCTGGCGTTGAACGCCGGCCTGAACCCGAACGACATGAAGCTGATCTCGGCCGCCCTCGTGGTGCTCGCCCTGCTGCTGCCGCAGTTCGGCATCGCCAAGCGCCTGAGCATCCGATCCAGGGCCACGGCGGACACCTCCTCCCCGGCTGCCGTGGACGCCGAGGCCGACGCTCCGACCCCGCAGGAGGCCACCCGTGCTTGAGATCCGTGACGTCTCCAAGACGTTCTTCCCGAACACCGTCAACGAGCGCAAGGCGCTGCGCGGCATCGACCTGCACCTGGACGAGGGTGACTTCGTCACGGTCATCGGCTCCAACGGCGCCGGAAAGTCCACCGTCCTCAACACGATCGCCGGCAAGCTGACCCCGGACACCGGCTCGGTGTCCGTGGCGGGCAAGGACGTCACGAAGATGGCCGACCACCGCCGCGCGCAGTGGATCGGCCGCGTGTTCCAGGACCCGACGGCCGGCACGGCGCCGAACCTGACGATCCAGGAGAACATGGCGCTGGCCTTCCGCCGCGGCCACGTCCGCGGCCTGGCCGCCGGCGTCTCGAAGTCCCGCAAGGACCTGTTCCGCGAGGCGCTCACCACGCTGGAGCTCGGTCTGGAGAACCGCCTCACCACCAAGGTGGGTCTGCTCTCCGGCGGCCAGCGCCAGGCGCTGTCCCTGCTCATGGCGACCTTCTCCGGCCCGAAGATCCTGCTGCTGGACGAGCACACCGCAGCGCTCGACCCGTCCCGCGCCGAGCTGGTCACCCGCCTGACCGAGCAGGTCGTGGCGGAGCACCGGCTGACCACGCTGATGGTCACGCACAACATGGACCAGGCGCTGCAGGTCGGCAACCGGCTGATCATGATGCACGACGGCGAGATCATCCTCGAGCTGGACGAGCAGGAGAAGGCCGGCAAGACCGCCCAGGACCTGCTCGCCGAGTTCGGCAAGATCAAGGGTGCGGTGGTGGATGACAAGACCATGCTCCAGTGATCTGGGCGCCGTGGGGGCAGGGGCCGTGCCCGGTCCGACCGGTCCGGCGTCTGTTCCCGCCGGACCCTGCCGCGCGGTAGCGTCTCAGACGTGGAGAAGCCTCAGAACGTCGCCGTGTCCGCCGATCGTCCGGTGTCCGTCGCCGGAACCCGTCCCGTGACCCTCACCGGTCGCATCCCCGTCACGGAGGTGGAGCCCGTCGTCGAGGGCGGCAGCTTCCCGGCGAAGGCCGTGGTGGGGGAGGACGTGCCTGTCCGCGCCACCGTGTTCCGTGAAGGTCATGACGGCCTGGGCGCCACCGCCCGGCTGATCGGCCCGGACGGCGCCGAGGTCCAGCGGGTGCACATGCGCCCCGGCCGTCCCGGCCTGGACGAGTTCCTCGCGACCCTGCGCCCCTCGCGGCCGGGCCTGCACCACTTCGTGGTGGAGGGATGGTCGGACCCGGTGGGCACCTGGCATCACGCGGCAGAGGTGAAGATCGCCGCCGGAGTCGATGTGGAGCTGATGCTGGCCGAGGGCGAGGCCCTCTTCGCCCGTGCCGCCGAGGACGCCACCCGCTCCGCCGAGGACCGTGCCCTGTTCTCCGCCGCCGCCCGCACTCTGGCGGACACCTCCCGCCTGCCCGCCGAGCGCCTGGCTGCGGCCGAGGACCCGGAGCTGGTCGCCGCGCTCGCCGCACGCCCCCTCCGCGAGCTGCTCTCCAGCTCGGAGGAGTACCCGCTGGACGTGCAGCGCGAGCTGGCCGGCCGCGGCGGCTGGTACGAGTTCTTCCCGCGCTCGGAGGGCGCCCGCTTCGACGAGGCCACCGGCACCTGGCACTCGGGCACCTTCGCCACCGCCGCCGAACGCATCCCGGCCGTGGCCTCCATGGGCTTCCAGGTCCTCTACGTGCCGCCGATCCACCCGATCGGCCACGCCCACCGCAAGGGCCCGAACAACACGCTGACCGCCGGTGAGCAGGACCCGGGATCGCCGTGGGCCATCGGCTCGGAGGCGGGCGGCCATGACGCCGTGCACCCGGACCTGGGCACCCTCGAGGACTTCGACGCCTTCGTGGCCGCCACCCGGGAGAACGGCCTCGAGCTCGCCCTGGACCTGGCGCTGCAGTGCGCCCCGGACCACCCCTGGGTGCAGAGCCACCCGGAGTGGTTCACCACCCGCGTGGACGGCACCATCGCCTACGCGGAGAACCCGCCGAAGAAGTACCAGGACATCTACCCGCTGAACTTCGACAACGACCCGCAGGGTCTGGCCGACGCCGTCCTCGAGGTGGTGCGCGGCTGGGTCGCCCGCGGCGTGCACATCTTCCGCGTGGACAACCCGCACACCAAGCCGCTGTGGTTCTGGGAGTGGCTGATCGCGCAGGTCCGCGCCGAGACCCCGGAGGTCGTCTTCCTCGCCGAGGCGTTCACCCGCCCGGCGATGATGCACGCCCTCGGACGCGTGGGCTTCCAGCAGTCCTACGGCTACTTCACCTGGCGGAACACCCGGGAGGAGCTGGAGGAGTACCTCGAGGAGGTCACGCAGCAGACGGCGGGCTTCTACCGCCCGAACTTCTTCGTGAACACCCCGGACATCCTCACCGAGTACCTGCAGACCGGCGGCCCCGGTGCCTTCCGCATCCGCGCCGTCGTCGCCGCGATGTCCAATCCGCTGTGGGGTGTCTACGCCGGCTTCGAGCTGTTCGAGCATGTGCCGCGGCCGGGCGCCGAGGAGTACATCGACTCGGAGAAGTACGAGTACCGCCCGCGGGACTGGGCCGGCGCCGAGGCCGCGGGGCAGTCCCTGGCCCCGTACCTGACCCGCCTCAACGAGATTCGGGCCGAGCACCCGGCGCTGCGGGACCTGCAGAACCTGACCCTGCACTCGGCGCTGCATTCGGACGTGCTGGTCTTCTCCAAGCGTCGTGCCGCCGCCCCCGAGGGCATCCACGCCGACGCCGCCGCGGTCACCGACGCCCCGGCCGGCACCGCCGATGACGTCGTCCTGGTGACCGTCACCTGCAACCCGCACGAGGTGGCCGAGTCCACCCTCGAGCTGGACTTCGAGGCGCTCGGCGTCCGCGACGAGGACCGGGACGAGCAGGGCCGCATCGAGGTCGAGGACCTGCTGACCGGTCAGCGCTGGCACTGGGACGAGCGCCCGTACGTGCGCCTGGACCCGTCCGCGGAGCCGGCCCACATCCTGCGGATCGTCCGCGGCTGAGGCGGGCGGGGCGCCGTCGTGGACCCGGATTCGACGACGGCGACCCCTCGCCACCTGCGGAGGGGGCGCCCCCGGTGCCCCGTCGCCCACCGTTCGCCACCGAGAGGACCGCATGAGCACCCCGTCCCCCGCCCCGCTGCCCGTCGAGCAGGAGTTGCTGGCCGCCGTCGCGCAGGGCCGCCACTACGCTCCCCACGACGTGCTGGGCGCTCACCCGCACCCGGACGGCACCGCCGTGACCTACCGCGTGCTGCGCCCACTGGCGGGGACGGTCGAGGTCGTGCGCGCCGGGGACGGCGTGCGCGTGGAGCTCGAGCATGAGCACGACGGCGTCTTCGTCGGCGTGGCCCCGATCCCCGCGGCGGCCGGCGTCTCCGCCGGGGACTACCGGGTGCACGTGGCCTACCCGGTCGGGGAGGACGGCGCCCTCGGTGACGTCGAGGAGCAGGACGACCCGTACCGGCACCTGCCGACCGTCGGCGAGCTGGACCTGCACCTGATCGCGGAGGGCCGCCATGAGCGGCTCTGGGAGGCGCTGGGAGCGAGAGTGCGCCGTTCAGACGATGGGGCCGTCGTCGGAACCTCCTTCGCGGTGTGGGCGCCGAACGCGCGCGCCGTCCGCGTGGTGGGGGACCACAACGGCTGGTCCGGGCGCGTGCAGGCGATGCGCAGCCTGGGCGCCTCCGGCGTCTGGGAGCTGTTCGTGCCCGGCGTCGGCCACGGCACCCGCTACAAGTACGAGATCCTCGGCGTGGACGGCCACTGGCGGCAGAAGGCGGACCCGCTGGCCCGCTGGACCGAGGTGCCGCCGGCCACCGCGTCGCGCGTCTGGGACTCGGAGTACACGTTCCGGGACCGCGAGTGGATGCAGCGCCGTGCGCAGACCGACCCGCACGAGCAGCCGCTGAGCGTCTACGAGGTGCACCTGGGCTCCTGGCGCCCGGGCCTGGGCTACCGGGAGCTGGCGGAGCAGCTCGTGGAGTACGTGACGTGGCTGGGCTTCACGCATGTGGAGTTCCTGCCCCCGGCCGAGCATCCGTTCGGCGGCTCCTGGGGCTACCAGGTGACCGGTTTCTACGCGCCGACCTCCCGGTTCGGCACCCCGGACGAGTTCAAGCACCTGGTGGACGCGCTGCATGCGGCGGGCATCGGCGTGATCGTGGACTGGGTCCCGGCGCATTTCCCCAAGGATGAGTTCGCGCTCGGACGGTTCGACGGCTCCTGCGTGTACGAGCACCCGGACCCGCGCCGCGGCGAGCATCCGGACTGGGGCACCTACGTCTTCGACTACGGGCGGCCACAGGTGCGGAACTTCCTGGTGGCCAACGCCCTGTACTGGCTGGAGGAGTTCCACATCGACGGGCTGCGCGTGGACGCCGTGGCCTCGATGCTGTACCTGGACTACTCCCGCAACGAGGGCGAGTGGGAGCCGAACGTCCATGGCGGCAACCACAACCTGGAGGCCATCGCCTTCCTGCGCGAGGTGAACACCACCGCGTATCGCACGCATCCGGGCATCCACATGATCGCGGAGGAGTCCACGGCGTTCGAGGGCGTCTCTGCCCCGGTGGACGCCGGCGGCCTGGGCTTCGGCAAGAAGTGGAACATGGGCTGGATGCACGACACCCTGGCCTACCTCGGCGAGGACCCCGTGAACCGCTCGTGGCACCACGGGCAGTGGACGTTCTCCATGGTCTATGCGTACTCGGAGAACTACGTGCTGCCCCTTTCCCATGACGAGGTGGTGCACGGCAAGGGCTCGCTGCTGACGAAGATCCCCGGCGATCGGAGCGTGCAGCTGGCCACCCTGCGGGCGTACTTCGCGTACATGTGGGCGCACCCGGGCAAGAAGCTGCTGTTCATGGGCGGTGAGTACGCCCAGCCCTCCGAGTGGTCCGAGGGCGACGGCCTGGACTGGGGCGCCTCCTGGGCGCCCGAGCACCGCGGCGTGCAGCTGACGGTGCGGGAACTGAACCGCCAGTACGGCAAGACACCGGCCCTGTGGTCCGCGGACCACACGCCGGACGGATTCACCTGGCTGGAGAAGGATGCCGCTCAGGAGAACCTGCTCGCCTTCGTGCGGCGTGCCGCCGCCGGGCACGACGACGGCCGGGACCTCGTCTGCCTGACCCACCTCTCCGGGGTGGGGCGTCAGGGCTACCGCCTGGGCGTACCGTCGGCGGGGCAGTGGGAGATCGTGCTCGACACCTCGGATGCCGCGTTGGCCGGCAGAGCGGAGGACGCTGCGGCACAGGACGCGCTTCTCGCGCAGCGGAGCATGTCCACGGTGACGGCAGAAGACACGCCGTGGCACGGACAAGACCACTCCGTGGTGGTGAACGTGCCGGCGCTGACCACACTGTGGCTGCGTCCACGGTGCGGCACGATGTGACCGACCACACCACACACCGGACCGTCCGCGGACCGGCGCAGACGGTGCACGACCCCGCCAGAACCCGCGGAATACCGCGGAATCCGAGGTGACAGGTGCCGGAGTCGGCCCCGATTTTGCGTGTGGGGGGGGGGATGTGTGTAGAGTTCTTTCTCGTGCTGAGGCGCGGAACGGATCAGTTCGCA
>NZ_FUKP01000017.1:0-26236 GCF_900163825.1 Micrococcus lylae
GGAGGTTCTTTTCATCGTCAACGTCTATCTGTCACCAACGTCATGGCCGAGTACACCTAGGCAGTCGTCTGCCCGGATGCTCTTGATATATCTCGGATATGCGGCGTAACGTGGCGCACACCCTGTAGTCCGCATCACATGGAGGCGTCATGAAGTACCGCCCGCAGCACGAGGCCAACCCCCTGCCCTACTCCCCGTTCAAGAGCTCCACCGTCCCCCGCCCCATCGGCTGGCTGTCCTCCGTGAGCCCGGACGGCATGGAGAACATCGCTCCCTACAGCCAGTGGCAGAACCTCACCTTCGACCCGCCCATGGTGATGTTCTCCGCGAACCAGTACCCGGACGGACGCCGCAAGGACACCGTCCTCAACGCGGAGCAGACCGGCTGGTTCGTGTGGAACATGGCCACCTACGACCTGCGCGAGGCCGTCAACGTCACCGCCATGGCCCTGGAGCCGGGCGAGAGCGAGTGGGACCGCATCGCCGAGCACGGCGTCACCAAGGTCTACGCGGACGACCACCGCATTCCGATGGTCGCCGAGTCGCCTGTGCGCTTCGAGTGCCGCTACCACTCGACGCACCGCATCAAGGGGAACTCGAACGTCGGCACCATCGACGTGGTCTTCGCCCACGTGGACACCATCCACATCGACGACGACGTCATCACCGCCGACGGCCGACTCGACATCCCGCGCATCCAGCCGATCGCCCGCCTGGGCTACTTCGACTACACCGTGGTGCGGGAGACCTTCGAGATGCGTGTGCCCGGCGCCGACGGCGATGCCCAGGCCGGACTCGAGGGGCGGGCATGAGCACCGCCGCCGGCGGCGCGACCCGCCCCGCTCCCGTGCCTCGACCCCGGCCCCGGAGCGTGAAGGACATGCTGGCCGTGAACTTCGGCAACGCGCTGGAGTGGTACGACTGGAACGTCTACACGATCTTCGCGCCGGTCTTCGCGGCGCAGATCTTCCACGCGGACAATCCCACGTCCGGGCTGCTCGCGACCTTGGCCGTCTTCGCGGTGGGCTTCGTCGCCCGACCCCTCGGCGGCTACCTGTTCGGCGCCTACGCGGACCGGGTGGGCCGCAAGCGCAGCCTCTTCGCGGCGATGATGGTCACCGCACTGGGCAGCCTGCTCATCGCCTTCACCCCGACCTACGGCACGGTGGGCGTCCTCGCCTCGGTGATCCTCGTCGTCGCCCGCCTGCTCCAGGGCCTGGCACACGGCGGCGAGATGGGCACGTCCGTCACCTACCTGGTCGAAAGGGCGCCGCAGGGTCGGCGTGCACTGTTCGGGGCCACGTCGTGGGTGTCCGTGGTGGTGGGAACCATCCTGGCGACACTCGTGGGCCTGGCCGTCACCACGCTGCTCTCCCAGGACCAGGTGGCCTCCTGGGGCTGGCGCGTGGCCTTCGGCATCGGCGGCGTCCTGGGCCTCTATGCGCTGTACCTGCGCCGGAGCCTGACGGAGTCGGAGCACTTCACGGCCGCCCAGCAGGTGGTGCCCGCCGCCGACGAGTCCCCGCGCCAGGAGTCGGGTTCAGTGTGGCGCGGCCTGCTGACGATCTTCCTGGTCTCTGCAGGAGGTTCGCTGATGTTCTACACGTGGCTGATCTACCTGCCCACGCACGCGCAGGTGACCCACCAGATGGACGAGTCCACCACCCTCTCGGCCTCGCTCGTGGCCCAGCTGATCTTCCTTGCCGCCATCCTCGGGGCGGGCCTGCTCGGCGATCGGGTCGGACGTCGTCCGCTGGTCATCGCGTTCGGTCTGCTCTTCGTGGTGCTCCCGTTCCCGCTGTTCGGCATGCTGGACGGCAGCTTCGCCTCGTTCCTGCTCGTGCAGACCATCGCCCTGCTGGCCGTGGCGCTGCTGTTCGGCGTCAACGGCGCCGTCTGGTCCGAGGCGCTGCCCACGGCGGTGCGCGCCAAGGGCGTGGCCACCATGCTCTCGCTGGCCACCGCGATCTTCGGCGGCACGGCGCCGTACCTGATCACGTGGCTGACGGCGCAGGGGTGGACCAGCGCGTTCCCGATCTACCTCATGGTGGTCGGCGGCGTCACCGGACTGACCGGCCTGCTCATGAAGGAGACGAAGGACGTGGACCTGGCGGCCTGAGCCGGCCTGAGGCCAGGCCCGGCCCACCCCGGCGCGGCGGAGCGGGCCCGGCCCGAACCGCAGGCCGCCCCTCCACACGCGCAGTGGTCACGGCATGCCGTCTCGTGCAGGCGCACGCGGCGTGCCGTGACCACTCTGTGGCATCTGGCCCCACTGCGGCATCTGACCGCCCTGGGGCGTCAGTGCCCCTCGGCCTCGGCGCCCGTGGACTGCCCGCCCAGATCCTGCGGCTCGGCGTCGACGGACGCACCCGCCAGCGCCTCCGCCACCGCGGCCAGCACGGAGCCGTCCCGCAGGGCCTGCTCGGCGGCGGCCAGCTGCGGGGCCATGTACTGGTCCGGCCCCGGGCCGGGGACGCCGGCCTCACGGATCACACGGACGGCCGCACCGGTGGCGACGGAGGGCTGCAACGGCGCGCGCAGCTCGATCGCGCGGGCAGCCGCCACGAGCTCCACGGCGAGCACACGGCGGAAGTTCTCCACGGCTGAGCGCAGCTTGCGGGCGGCGTGCCAGCCCATGGAGACGTGGTCCTCCTGCATCGCCGAGGACGGGATGGAGTCCACGGACGCCGGCACGGCCAGACGCTTCATGTCCGAGACGAGCCCGGCCTGCGTGTACTGGGCGATCATCATGCCGGAGTCCACGCCCGGGTCGTCCACCAGGAACGCGGGCAGCCCGTGCGAGCGGGCCGGGTCCAGCATGCGGTCGGTGCGGCGCTCGGACATGCTCGCCACATCCGCCACCGGAATGGCCAGGAAGTCCAGCACATAGGCCACGGGCGCACCGTGGAAGTTGCCGTTCGAGCTCACCCGGCCGTCGTCGAGCACCACCGGGTTGTCCACGGTCGCGGCGAGTTCGCGCTCGGCCACGGTGCGCACGTACGCGAGGGTGTCGCGCAGGCCGCCGGCCACCTGCGGGGCGCAGCGCAGCGAGTAGGCGTCCTGCACGCGGGAGTCGCCCTCGCGGTGCGAGGCCACGATCGGCGAACCCGCCAGAATCTTCAGCATCCGGTCCGCGGAGGCCGCCTGGCCCGGATGGGGGCGCAGCGGAGCGTGCAGCTCCGGCACGAACACGCGGTCGGTGCCGAGCAGCGCCTCCACGGACATCGCGGCGGTGAGGTCCACGGTGTCCGCGAGCTCCTCGAGGTCGGCCAGCGCCATGATCAGCATGCCGAGCATGCCCTCGGTGCCGTTGACCAGGGCCAGGCCCTCCTTCTCCCGCAGCTCCACCGGCTCGATCCCGGCCTCGGCGAGCGCCTCGCCGGCCGGACGCAGCTCACCGTCCGTCCCGACGACGTCGCCCTCGCCCATCAGCGCCAGGGCCACGTGGGAGAGCGGGGCGAGGTCGCCGGAGCAGCCCAGCGAGCCGAACTCGCGCACGGCGGGGGTGATGCCCGCGTTGAGCATGGCCACGAACGTCTCGACCACCACGGGGCGCACACCCGTGCGCCCGGAGGCCAGCGTGGTGGCGCGCAGGAACATCAGCGCGCGCACGACCTCGCGCTCCACCACCGGGCCCATGCCGGCGGCGTGGGAGCGGATCAGGGACTTCTGCAGCTGCGCGCGGGACTCGAGCGGGATGTGCTTGTCCGCGAGCGCGCCGAAGCCGGTGGAGACGCCGTAGGTGGGGGTCTCGGCCTCGGCCAGCGCTTCGACGTGGCGGCGCACCGCGCCGACGGTCTCGAGCACGTCGTCGGCGAGCACCACGCGGGCATCGTGGCGGGCCACGGCGAGGACGTCGTCCAGGGTGGCGCCGGACGTGCCGAGCGTGACGCTGGCGGCAGTGGTGGTGGTCATGCGGTGCACTCCTCGGGTCAGGGGGTTTCGGAGGGAGAGGCCGGCTCCGGACGGGTGCGTGCGGCCTCGCATGCGGACGGGTGGGTGGCCCCGGCTGTGATCGTACGCGGTGGAGGCTGTCAGGCCACGCGACGGCCCGCGCGCCAGACCGCGTGGGTCAGGGGCATGCCGGGGCGGTAGGCCAGGTGAATGGCGGCGGGCGCGTCCAGCATGTGCAGGTCGGCGCGCTTGCCCACCTCGATGCTCCCGACCCGATCCTGGGCCCGCAGCGCCAGCGCTCCGCCGTAGGTGGCCGCCTCGATGGCCTCGGCCAGGGTCAGGTGCATCTGCAGCACGGCGGTGCCCACGTTGAAGTTCTGGCTGGTGGTGTAGCTGGTGCCCGGGTTGCAGTTGGAGGCCAGCGCGATCGGCACACCGGCGTCCAGCAGGTCTCGGCCCGGCGCCAGCGGGGCACGCGTGGACAGGTCGCAGGCGGGCAGGCACCCGGCCACGGTGCCGGGCTCGCCGGCGCGGGCTGCCGCATCCCAGCCGGCCCAGGTGGAGGCCAGGGCGGCGACGTCCTCGTCTGTGAGGTGGTTGACGTGGTCCACCGAGGCCGCACCGTACTCCACGGCCACGGCGACGCCGGGCCCGTGTTCGATCTGGTTGCCGTGCAGGCGCAGCCCCAGCCCGGCGGCACGGCCGGCCTCGAACACTCGCCGAGTCTGGTCGCCGTCGAAGGCACCGCGGTCGCAGAACACGTCCACCCAGTCGACGTGCTCCCGCACGGCCTCGAGCATGGGCCCGACGACGTCGTCGAGGTAGTCCTCCGCCTGCCGTCCCGCGGGGACGAGGTGGGCGCCGAGGAAGGTCACCTCGTCCACGAGGCCCTCCGCGCGCAGTCCGGCCAGCAGGCGCGCGTGGCGCGCTTCCTCCTCCACGGTGAGCCCGTAGCCGGTCTTGGTCTCCAGATAGGTGGTTCCTCCGGCCACCGCGTCGGCCACCCGGCCGCGGACCAGATCGGCCAGGCGCTCGTCCGAGGCGGCACGGGTCGCCTGCGTGGTCACCCCGATGCCGCCGGCGGCGTAGGACTCACCGGCCATGCGGGCCTCGAACTCGGCGGAGCGGTCCCCGTCGAAGACGAGGTGGGTGTGGGGGTCCACCCAGCCGGGCAGCACGGCCCGGCCCTCGGCGCAGGTGCGTCCGTCCGCCTCCGGGGCGTCGGCGGCTGCGCCGATCCAGGCGATCGTGCCGTCCTCCACCACCACGGCGGCGTCGTGCAGCACGCGGGACTCGGCGTCCACGCAGGTGAGCTCGCCGATGTCGGTGATCAGGTGGGAGGTCATGCGGGTCCTTCCGGGTGAGGGGGCAGGGGCGTGCGTCGGTCGGTGTGGCCGGCGGTCAGACCGCGACGGCCGCCACCAGGTGGGCCAGCGGGGTGGCGAGCAGGATCGTGAGGATCACGCGCTCGACCCAGATGACCACCAGGTGCCACAGCTTGATCGGCAGGTCCGTGGCCAGGATGGCAGGGACCACGGCGGAGAAGAAGATGATCGCGGAGACGCAGACGACGCCGATCACGAAGCGGGCCACGAGGTCGTCGCTGCCGGCCAGCAGGGTGGCCGGGATGAACATCTCGGCGATCGAGGTCGCCGCGGCGGTGGCCATCAGCGACGGATCGGAGAAGCCGAGGATCCAGAAGAACGGCCAGAACACCAGGCCCACCCAGGTGAACACCGGAGTGTAGGTGGCCAGCACCAGCGCGATCAGGCCCACGGACATGATGGACGGCAGGATCTGCATGACCATCACCAGGCCGTCACGGAAGTTGATCCAGATGTTCTTCGGCAGTGACGGTGCCTCGGCCAGGGTCTGCTCGGCGGCGCGGCGGGCCACGGCGAAGCGGTCATGGGTCACCGGCTGCTCCGGGCGTGGCTCCGCTCCGGGGTAGACCTCGTCCGGGATGCGGCTCAGCGGCGGCAGGCGCACCACCAGCGCGGTCACGGCGAACGTCACCACGAGGGTGCCCACGAAGTACCAGAGCCACACGCCCATCAGGTCCAGCGTGCGGGCGACGATCACCATGAAGGTGGCCGAGACCGTGGAGAAGCCCACCGCGATGATGGCGCCCTCCTTGGCCGTGTAGCGGCCCCCGCGGTACATGCGGTTGGTCAGCAGCAGGCCCAGCGCGTAGGAGCCCACGAAGGAGGCGACGGCGTCCACCGCGGAGCGGCCGGGCACCCGGAACACCGGACGCATGGCCGGGCGCAGGTACACGCCCACGAACTCCATGAGGCCGTAGCCGATGATCAGGGCCAGGAAGATGCCGCCGATCGGCACGATCAGTCCGACCTGCACCACCAGCGAGTCCATGAGGAACGGTCCGATGTCCTCGTTCAGCACGAACTCCGGGCCGAACCCGAAGACCACCATGGACGCGGTGACCAGTCCGAGCACGGCCAGGAACGCGAACGCGGCCTTCAACGCCGACTGCCGCCACGTACCGGTGACGAACGGGTAGACGGCGCCGGCGGCGATGATCGCCAGGGCCACGAAGCGGTCCGCCTCCCCCAGCAGGGTGCGGACGCCGTTGACCAGGTGGTCCAGCGGGATGGTCGTGGTGCCGTTCAGGGTGATCGGCACGAAGAACATCACGATGCCGATCGCCGAGTAGACGATCATGCGCCAGCGGCCGGACGGGCGGGGCTCGTCACGGCCGATCGCCGCCATCGCGGTCGTGTAGCTGTGGAACTCGCGGTCCCCCGGGTTCGTCACGGACATCGTGCTGCTCCTCTCCTGGGTTGCACCGTGGCGGAGGCGGGCCGCCTCCGCCACGGTGGGGGCCGTCGTCGTGCCCGTGCGGGGGACGACGACGGCCGCACGGGTGCGTCAGTCGCGGATCTTCGCCTCCATGGGCACACGCACACCGCGCTCGGCCGCCACCTCGGCGGCGCGGGAGTAGCCGGCGTCCACGTGGCGGATGACGCCCATGGCCGGGTCGTTGGTGAGCAGCGCCTCGAGCTTGGCTGCGGCCAGCTCGGTGCCGTCCGCCAGGCCGACCTGACCGGCGTGGATGGACCGGCCGATGCCGACGCCGCCGCCGTGGTGGATGGACACCCAGGTGGCACCGGAGGAGGTGGCGGTCAGGGCGTTGAGCAGCGGCCAGTCGGCGATCGCGTCGGAGCCGTCCAGCATGGCCTCGGTCTCGCGGTACGGGGAGGCCACGGAGCCGGAGTCCAGGTGGTCGCGGCCGATGGCGATCGGCGCCTTGACCTTGCCCTCGGCCACCAGCTGATTGAACAGCAGGCCGGCCCTGTGGCGCTCGTTGTAGCCGAGCCAGCAGATGCGGGCCGGCAGGCCCTCGAACTCCACGAACTCGGCGGCGCCGTCCAGCCAGCGGTGCAGGTGCTCGTTCTCCGGGAACAGCTCCTTCAGGGCCTCGTCGGTGACGCGGATGTCCTCCGGGTCGCCGGAGAGGGCCACCCAGCGGAACGGGCCGAGGCCCTCGCAGAACAGCGGGCGGATGTAGGCCGGGACGAAGCCCGGGAACTCGAAGGCACGGTCGTAGCCGGCCTTGCGGGCCTCGTCGCGGATGGAGTTGCCGTAGTCGAAGACCTCGGCGCCGGCGTCCTGGAAGCCGACCATGGCCTCCACGTGGCGGGCCATGGACTCCTGGGACTTCTTGGTGAAGCCGGCCTCGTCCGCGGCGGCCTCCTCGTGCCACTGCTCCACGGTGTACTCCACCGGGAGGTAGGACAGCGGGTCGTGGGCGGAGGTCTGGTCCGTGACGATGTCGATCTCGAGCTCGCCCGCCTGGTGGCGCTTGAGCAGCTCCGGGAACACCTCGGCGGCGTTGCCCACCAGGCCCACGGAGACGGCCTCCTTGTTCTTCTTCGCCTCGTTGACGCGGGCGATCGCCTTGTCCAGGTCGGTCTCCACCTCGTGCAGGTAGCGCTTGGACTGGCGGCGGCGCAGGCGCTCGGCGGAGACGTCCACGATCAGGCAGACGCCGCCGTTGAGGGTGACGGCCAGGGGCTGGGCGCCGCCCATGCCGCCGCAGCCGCCGGTGAGGGTCAGGGTGCCGGCGAGGGTGCCGTCGTACTTCTTGCGGCCGATGGCGGCGAAGGTCTCGTAGGTGCCCTGCAGGATGCCCTGGGTGGCGATGTAGATCCAGGAGCCGGCGGTCATCTGGCCGTACATCATCAGGCCTTCGGCCTCGAGCTTGCGGAAGGTGGCCCAGTCCGCCCAGTCGCCCACCAGGTTGGAGTTGGCGATCAGCACGCGCGGGGCCCACGTGTTGGTGCGGAGCACGCCGACCGGCTTGCCGGACTGCACTAGGAGGGTCTCGTCCTCCTCGAGGTCCTTCAGGGTCTCGACGATCGCGTCGAAGGCCTCTCAGGAGCGGGCCGCGCGGCCGGTGCCGCCGTAGACGACGAGGTCCTCGGGACGCTCGGCGACCTCGGGGTCCAGGTTGTTCATGAGCATCCGCAGCGGGGCCTCGGTCTGCCAGGACTTGGCGGAGATCTCCGTGCCGCGCGGAGCGCGGATCTCGCGGGACGGGTCGTGCTGGGTGAATCCCTGGGTCATGGGGTCCTCTCCTTCAAGGGGTCCGGTGTCCTTCCCGACGGCGGCCGGTCGGGTGGGCGCGTCAGCCTCGCCTTTTCATCTGATGGCGTATGCCTTCCATCCATTGAAACCCTCCCGGTGTGGCGCGCGCAACCCCTTGTATAGGCTTTCTCCATGCCCTCCGCCTCGACGCGCACCGTGGACCGCGCCCTGGACCTGCTGGCCGCCGTGACCGAGCGCTCCGCGCTGACCCTGTCCGACGCCGCGCGGCAGACCGACCTCGCCCCCTCCACGGCCCTGCGTCTGCTGCGCAGCCTTGAGGGCGCCGGCCTCGTCACCCGCGACGACGACGGCCGCTACCGCCCCGGCGCACAGCTGATCCGCCTCGGTGCACGCGCCTTCACCCGCGAGCCGCTCGTGGAGCTCTCCGGCGAGCCCATGCGGGCGCTCGCCGAGAAGACCGGCGAGTCCGTGTACCTGGCGATCCCGGGCGCAGCCGACACCGCCGTCTACATCGCGATCGTGGAGGGCACCCACTCCGTGCGCCACACCAACTGGGTCGGCCGCACCGTCCCCCTCGACGGCACCGCCGTGGGCGCCGTGCTCCGCGGCGAGGTCGAGGCCGACTCCGTCGCGATGATCAAGGACACCGTGGAACGGGACGTCACCGCCCTGTCCGCTCCGATCACGGTCCAGGGCTCCCCCGTGGGCGCACTGTCCACGCTCGTGCCGACCTACCGCTGCACCGATGAGCTCGCCGAGAGCTGCCGGCAGGCCCTCGTCGAGGCGACCGCGCAGATCGCGGACGCCCTCTCCGGGCGGTGAGCGGGCCCTCGAGGAGGCGCCGCACAGGCCGGGCGTCGGTGCCGTCGTCGGGACACGCGGCGCACAGGGCCGGCGCCCGGGCGCGTGGCGAGGACGGCGCACAGCGGGCCGTCACCGCACGGTGACCCGGTTTCAGACAATTCCCAGAGTTCTCCCCTGGTACCTCCACGAAGGATCCCTATGCTGAAAGCACCTCATCGAAGGTGCGAGTGATGACAGCGAAGGGCCCCGGACCGGCGAAAGCCGGACCGGGGCCCTTCGTCATGCCCGTCGAGCAAGGCCCCACAGACGACGACGGCGCCCTTCCCCTCCGTCGGGGGAACGGCGCCGTCGTGCGGTGCGAGCGCGCGGTGCGAGTGAGGCGGCGCGCAGGGGCGAGTGATGACCCGCTTATCGCTCAGTGGCGACGGGCGGAGCTGATGCCGGCCCAGAGGCCGCCGATCAGGCCGGCGACCGGCATGCCGATCAGCAGGACCCAGCCGGAGTTCTCGGCGGCGGTGTTCGAGAAGATCATGATCAGCAGCAGCACCGAGACGATGCCGCCGACCAGACCGCCGATCGCGTAGCGGCCGGCGTTGCGGCCGTAGCCGCCCATGACGTTGACGACCCACGAGGCGACGACGCCGGCGAGGGAGCCGCCGATCAGGGCGAAGAACAGGGAGAGCATGAGCGGCACGAAGCCCACACCGCCCTCGCCGAGCACCACGAGGCCGTCGGGCCGGGTGGTGAAGAGCTGGACGAACTCGGCGACCGCCAGCACGATCGCCGCGACGATCACGATGCGGTTGGTAATGCCCCAGGCGTTGACCGGCAGGCTCGGCGGGACGATCGGCTCGGCCGGCACCGGGCGTGCGCCGCCGCGGGTGGCGACGGTGGTGTTCGTGTTCATTGCTGGTCTCCCATCCGCCCCGCCTCCGGGGCCCTCTGCGCGCCGGGCGCCCACGGGCGCCCAGAGTTCTGTGCTCCAGTTTAGTGCCACCGGGTGCCGGGCCGGGAATCATGGCGTCCGGCCCGTGATGCCGCCGGTCGCCCGCAGGTCAGAGGACGTCGGTGCGCCGGTTCTGGAGGACCGGCAGGAAGGAGCGGACGTCCTCGATGCGGTCACGGGTGACCTCGGCGGTCACGAGGGCCTCGCGCTCGTCCTCCAGCGCCGCCACCGGCAGGGCCAGCGGGTCCACGATCGCCGAGTGCCCGATCGTCGAGTCCGAGCAGGTGTCCGCGGCGACCACCCAGACGGTGTTCTCCACGGCCCGGGCCTTGAGCAGGGTCTGCCAGTGGTCCACCTTGTGGTCGCCCTTGAACCAGGCGGCCGGGACCACGAGCACGTCCGCGCCGTCCACGGCGAGCTTGCGGGACAGCTCCGGGAAGCGCAGGTCGTAGCAGGTGAGCAGGCCGAAGGTCAGCTCGCCGATGCGGACGGACAGCAGGTCCCGGTCGCCCGGGGTGATGGTGTCCGACTCCTTGTGCTTGAACGCGTCGTAGAGGTGGAGCTTCCGGTAGGTGCCGAGCTCGGCACCGGAGCCGTCCACGGCCACGAGGGTGTTGTAGGGGCGCGGGGTCCCGGAGGGCTCGTATCCGCCGGCGATGATCGCGATCCCGTGCTCGCGAGCCATGTCCCTGAGCGCGGCGACGAACTCGCCCCATTCGGTGTCCACGGCCTCCTCGAAGGTGTCCGTGACGAGATGGCGCTGCGTGAGCATCGACTCCTCGGGGAACACGACGAGCCCGGCGCCCTCCTCGGCGGCCTGGGCGGTGAGCCGACGGAGCACCTCGAGGTTCTCCTCGATGACTCCGGTGGGGCGGAACTGTCCGACGCTGATCCTCATGTGGCCAGCGTAACGTCCGCCCCACCGTCGGATCAGGCCTTGGCGCTCGCCCAGCCGTAGGCGGAGTGTCCGGTGAGGCGGCGGCCCATGATGAGGGACTGCACCGTCTCGGTGCCCTCGTAGGTGTGCAGCGCCTCGAGGTCCGCGAAGTGCTGGATCATGCCGTGCTCCAGCAGCAGGCCGTTGCCGCCCATGAGGTCCCGGGCGATGCCGGCGACCCGGCGTGCGGCGCGGGTGTTGTGGTACTTCAGCATCGAGGCGTGCTCACCGCGCAGCTGCCCGGCCGCCTGGAGCCGGGCCACGGCGGCGGCCTGCAGCTGCATGGAGGTGATGGCCTCGAGCATCTGGGACAGCCGCTCCTGCACGGTCTGCTGGGCGGCCAGCGGCTTGCCGAACTGCACGCGGGCCTGCGTGTACTGCAGGGCGCCCTCGAACAGGGCGGTGGCGTGCCCGAGGGCGGACCAGCCGATGTTCACGCGGGTGGCCTCGAGGACACGGGCGGTGTCCGCGAAGGAGTTCGCGCCCGGCAGCAGGGCCTCATCGCCGACCTTCACCGAGTCCAGGGTGATGAGGGACTGGTGGAGGGCACGCAGCACGCCCTTGCGCACGATCGGCTCGGCCGAGTATCCCTCGGTCTCCTGCGGGACGATGAACCCGCGGACCTGACCCTCCTCGTCCCGGGCCCAGACGAGGGTGATCCCGCCGGCGGCGCCGTTGCCGATCCACTTCTTCTGGCCGTCGATCACCCAGCCGCCGGCGAGCTTCCGGGCGGTGGTCTCCAGCGCCACGGAGTCGGAGCCGTGCTCCGGCTCGGTCAGGGCGAAGGCACCGAGCAGCTCGCCGCGGGCCAGCCTCTGGGCGTACGCCGCCTTCTGCTCCTCGGAGCCGAGCGCCACGACGGAGCGCAGGGCCAGGCCGCCCTGCACGGCGCAGGCCGCGGCGAGCGAGCCGTCCAGACGGGACAGCTCCATGGTCACCAGGCCGGCCGCCAGCGGGGACAGGGTGTCCATGCCCGCCACGGCCACGCCGTCGGTGATGAGGCCGGCGGCGGCCACCTGCTGCACCAGGTGCACCGGGTACTCGGCGTTGTGCCAGGCCTCGGCGAGTTCGTCCAGCATGGGCGTGACGGTCTCACGGGCCTTCGCGGCAGCGGCGCGGTCGGCCTCCGTGGCGTCGGCGAAGGCGCCGAGGAAGTCGGTGTCCAGCGGGGTGCGGACGTCGATGTCGAGCTCCGGGGTCAGGCTCACGCCTCGCTCCTCTCCTTGCGCAGCACGCGCTTGAGCAGCTTTCCGGACTGGTTGCGCGGCAGCTCTTCCACGAACTCCACGGACTTGGGCACCTTGAAGCCGGCGAGGTTCTCCTTGACGTGGGCGATCACCTGCTCCTCGGTGACCTGGGCGCCGTCCTTGAGCACCACCACGGCGGTGATGGCCTCGATCCAGCGCTCGTCCGGGACGCCGATCACGGCGACCTCGGCCACGCCGTCCACCTCGTAGACGCAGTCCTCCACCTCACGCGGGGCCACGAGGACGCCGCCGGTGTTGATGACGTCCTTGATGCGATCCACCACCTGGATGTAGCCGGCCTCGTCCTGGGTGACCTGGTCGCCGGAGCGGAACCAGCCGTCCATGAACGCGGCCTCGGTGGCCTCCGGGTTGTTCCAGTAGCCGGAGAAGAGCTGCGGCGAGCGGTACTGGATCTCCCCGGGCTCGCCGACCTGCACGGGCTCGCCGGTGGGGTCGACCACGCGGACCTGCACGTGCTGGGCGGGGCGGCCGCAGGAGGCCGGGCGGGCGTGGTGCTCCTCGGGGCGCAACACGGTGCACAGCGGGGCCATCTCGGACTGGCCGAAGCAGTTGTAGAAGCCGAGCTTGGGGAACGCCTCGCGCAGGCGCTGCAGCACGGTGACCGGCATGATCGAGGCGCCGTACTGGGCCTTGGTGAGGGAGGTCAGGTCGTAGTCGCCGAGGTCCTCGCGATTGGCCAGCGGCACCCACACGGTGGGGGCGAGGAACAGGGAGCCGATGTGCTCGTCCTGCACCAGCTGCAGCATCTGACCGATGTCCGGCTTCTCGATGATCCGCAGCGTCGCGCCGAGGGACAGGTACGGCATGGCGAAGACGTGCATGGCCGCCGAGTGGTACAGCGGCATCGCGATCAGCGGGCGGTCCTCCTCGGTGAAGTCAAGCGCGATCAGGGTGGAGTCGTACTCCGCCACCAGCGCGCGATGGGTCATCACGGCGCCCTTCGGGGCGGAGGTGGTGCCGGAGGTGTAGAGCAGCTGCACCGGGTCCTCGGAGTGCACCTGCGGGAACGGCTCGGCGCCCTCGGCGGCACCGGCCGGGGTCTCGTCGAGCGCGAGCTCCTCCAGGCTGGTGATGCCGGCGGCATTCTCCTCTGCCTGCTCCCCCTTCTGGAAGGGCACGACGACGGCCAGGGACTCCACCTTGCCGCTCGCCCGCACCTCGTCCACCAGGGGTGCCAGGGCCTTGTCCACGACGAGGACGGTGGCGCCGGAGTCGTTGAGGATGTGGGCGAGCTCGCCGCCCTTCAGGCCCGAGTTCACGGGCACATGGATGAGGCCGGCACGGGCGGCGGCCAGGAACAGGATCAGGTAGAGGTCCGAGTTCATGCTGAACGCGCCGACGCGGTCGCCGGGCTTCAGACCGAGGCGCTGCAGGCCCCGGGCGGTGCGGTCCACGGCGGCGGCGAGCTCGGCGTAGGTGAGGGACCGCTCGCCGAAGCGGGTGGCGGTGTTGCGGCGGTAGGCGGCCGCGCTGCGGTCCAGCAGGTGGGTCAGGCCGAACTGGTACGCGGAGGCCGGCACCAACGAGGTGACATCGTGGGCGATGGTCATGGAGGCGTCCTTCTGTCGTCGGGCAGGTGTCAGGCGGCCGGGGTGCCGGCGTTGAGGTTCTCGATGATGGTGACGTTGGCCTGGCCGCCGCCCTCGCACATGGTCTGCAGGCCGTAGCGGCCGCCGGTGCGCTCGAGCTCGTGCAGCAGGGAGGTCATCAGGCGGGCGCCGGTGGCGCCGATGGGGTGGCCGAGGGCCATGGCGCCGCCGTTGGGGTTGACCTTGGCCGGGTCGGCGCCGGTCTCGGCGAGCCAGGCGAGGACCACGGAGGCGAAGGCCTCGTTGATCTCGACGACGTCCATGTCCTCGATGGTCATGCCCGCCTTGTCCAGGGCGTAGGCGGTGGCCGGGATGGGGGCGGAGAGCATCATCACCGGGTCGGCGCCGCGGGCGGAGAGGTGGTGGATGCGGGCGCGCGGGGTGAGCCCGTGCTTCTCCACGGCGGCCTCGGAGGCGATGAGCAGGGCGGCGGCGCCGTCGGACATCTGGGAGGCGCTGGCCGCGGTGAGGATCCCACCCTCGGAGATGGGCTGCAGGGAGGCCATCTTCTCCCGGTCCGGGGTGCGCGGGCCCTCGTCCGCGGTGACGCCGAAGCAGGGGACGATCTCGCGGTCGAAGCGGCCGGCCGCCTGGGCGGCGAGCGCGCGCTCGTGGGACTGGACGGCCAGGTCCTCGGCCTGCTCACGGGTGATGTTCCACTTCTCCACCATCATCTCCGCGCCGCGGAACTGGGAGATCTGTTCGTCCCCGTAGCGGGCCGCCCAGGCCTCGGAGCCGGTGTACGGGTCCGGGAAGCCGAGGTCCTTGGCGATCACGTTGGACGTGGCCAGCGGGACGGCGGACATGGACTGCACACCGCCGGCGATCACCAGGTCCGAGGTGCCGGACATGACGGCCTGGGCCGCGTAGTGCACGGCCTGCTGGCCGGAGCCGCACTGACGTTCGATGGTGGATCCGGGCACGTCCTCGGAACCTCCGGCGGCGAGCCAGGCGTTGCGGGCGATGTCCATGGCCTGCGGGCCGATCTGGTCGATGCAGCCGAGGATCACCTCGTCCACGTTCGCGGAGTCGCCGATCCTGTCCCCGTGGCGCTCCAGGAGAGTGCGCAGCGGGACGGCGGCGAGGTCCAGCGGGTGGACCTGGGCGAACCCCTTGCCGCGCTTGCCCACCGGGGTGCGGACGGCGTCGATGATGTAGGCCTCGGCCATGGAGCTCCTTACGTAGCGAGGGCTCGGGCGGCTCGCACACGCCCCCGGGCGCAGGACGCCCGGAGGGAATGCGGCCGACCGGTTCGGTTAATCGAGGCTAACCCTTGTGGCGCACAGCACACCAAGGCCCGTTCCACAGTGCGGACACGGCCACGCCCCCACGGTGGCGGCCCCGGGCACAGCATGCCCCCGGACCGGCGGCGACCGCGTCGGCAGGCCGCGGGGCAAGTGCCCCCGGCGGAGCCGAGGGACCCAGGCGGAGGCGAGGGACCGTCGTCGGGAAGGAGCGCCGGCGCCTGCAGCGCAGGAGCGTGCAACAGCAAGGCGCCCCCGCCCGGTCGGCGGAGGCGCCCTGCCCACGGCAGGCTCGTCAGTCCTCGATCAGGTCGTGGACCTGGACCACCTGGTCGCGGCCCGGGCCGACGCCGATCGCGGAGATCCGGCAGCCGGACATCTCCTCCAGGGCCTGCACGTACTTCTGCGCGTTCTCCGGCAGGTCCTCCAGCGTGCGGGCGCCGGAGATGTCCTCGGTCCAGCCGTCGAAGTACTCGAAGATCGGCTTCGCGTGGTGGAACTCGGTCTGGGTCATGGGCATGCGGTCGTGGCGCACGCCGTCCACGTCGTAGGCCACGCACACCGGGATCTTCTCGATGCCGGTGAGCACGTCCAGCTTGGTGAGGAAGTAGTCGGTGAAGCCGTTGATGCGGGCGGCGTAGTGCGCCATGACGGCGTCATACCAGCCGGTGCGGCGCGGGCGGCCGGTGTTCACGCCGAACTCGCCGCCGGTGGTGCGCAGCTTCTCGCCCATCTCGTCGAAGAGCTCGGTGGGGAACGGCCCGGAGCCCACGCGGGTGGTGTAGGCCTTCACGATGCCGATGGTCCGGGAGAAGCGGGTCGGGCCGATGCCCGCGCCCACGGACGCCCCGCCGGCGGTCGGGTTGGAGGAGGTCACGAACGGATAGGTGCCGTGGTCCACGTCCAGGTAGGTGGCCTGGCCGCCCTCCATCAGCACGACCTTGCCCTCGTCCAGGGCGTCGTTGAGCAGGTTCACGGAGTCCACGACCATCGGCTTGAGGCGGTCCGCGTAGGACAGGAAGTACTCGACGATCTCGTCCACCGTGACGGCACGGCGGTTGTAGAGCTTCACCAGCAGCTCGTTCTTCTGCCGCAGGGCACCCTCGATCTTCTGCCGCAGGATCGACTCGTCGAAGACGTCCTGCACGCGGATGCCGAGGCGGGCGACCTTGTCCATGTAGGTGGGGCCGATGCCCCGGCCCGTGGTGCCGATGGCGCGCTTGCCGAGGAAGCGCTCGGTGACCTTGTCCATAGTCTGGTGGTACGGGGCCACCAGGTGGGCGTTGGCCGAGATCTTCAGGTTCGCGCAGGAGTGGCCGCGGGCCTCGAGGCCGTCGATCTCCTGGAACAGCGCCTCGAGGTTGATGACCACGCCGTTGCCGATCACCGGAACCGCGTTCGGGGACAGGATGCCGGCCGGCAACAGCTTCAGCTCGAACTTCTCGCCGTTCACCACCACGGTGTGACCGGCGTTGTTGCCGCCGTTGGGCTTGACCACGTAGTCCACGCGGCCCCCCAGCAGGTCGGTGGCCTTGCCCTTGCCCTCGTCGCCCCACTGGGCGCCGACGATAGCGATCGCTGGCATGTCATCTCTCCTACAGGGCCCGGACGCTGCCGCATCACGGGCCCGAACATGGAAAATGCTCCGTGCAATGCGCAGGGAGCCCTTGCACGGGGAGTCTACCAGCGTGACGCATGACACACTTCGGGGTATGACGGACTCGGCCCGCTCTCTATGCTGGACACCATGAGCCTGCCGCAGACGGGGGCGCACCCGGACCCCGATGACCCGCACTTCCAGGGCCGGCGTGCCCCGGGGGCCGCCGTCCACGACCCCCGCTCCGACGATCCCGCCGCCCACGATCCGTACGCGCGGGAACGGGCCTACCCCGCTCCGCCTCTGCGGGGTCCGTCCGTCGGCCTGTGGCGGGTGCCGGTCGTCTGGGCCGTGACCCTGGCCTTCCTGGCGATCCCGGTGATCGTGGTGACGCTGCGCGCGATGAACGGTCTGGCCGGGTGGATGATGCTCCTCTACATCATGCTCGGCGTGGCCCTGCAGGCGTTCGGCGGGCTGGCCGTCGGACTGTCCCTGCTGATGCTCCCCCGCGTGAACACGGTGCACGAGCGTCGCTCCGGCATCCGGCTCGGTGCCCCGCTGACCGTCCTTCTCTGCGCCTGCTGGGCCGCCGGCGTCGCCGGACCGGCGATCCTCCCGGACGCCGGCGACGCCCCGGAGTCCGCAGTCGCCCTGCCCGTCGCCGAGCAGCTCTGGGGATACGACCTCGCCGCCGAGATCACAATGGCCGTCGGCCTGACCCTGGCCGCCGTCTCCCTGCTGTGCGGCGCCGCGGCGGTCCTCCTCTGCCTGGTACGGCGCCTGCGGGCACCCGCAGCCGACGCCGCCCCGATGCCCGCCCCGGTGCCGGCCCGCGCCACCGCGGCCTTCCCCCACGACCGACCGGAAGAGCGCCGGTGAGCACCGCCGGCGGCGGCGTCCACGGCCAGCCCTCCGTGGGCCACGACCGCACGAACCTGCTGCTGCCGATCACCGTCGCCTTCGTCCTGCTGCCACTGGCGGTGGTACTGCTGCGCGCGGTCTTCGTGGGCTTCGGCTGGATCAGCGGGCTCTACCTGGCGGTCCTCGGCCTGCCGCATGCCCTCTGCGGCGCGGCCGTGGCGGCCGCGCTCTGGAGGCTCCCGCGGGCGAACCCGGAGCACGAGCCCACGCCGGGCGTCGTCCTCGGCAGGCGGCTGCGGCATCTGCTGACGGCATGCTGGGTGCTCGGCGTGCTCGCGATCCTCGTCCACCCGGACTACACGGACGCCCCCGGCGGGGACGGTTTTTTCTTCGCCACCAGCCTCCTGGCCGACGCACTGGGCACCTCGGACGAGGTGCTCGCCCTCTGACTCAGCCCGCCGCTGCTGCTCGGCAGCGCCGCCTGCGGCATCGCGGCGATCGCCACCTGCCTCCGCCGCAGCGGGGATCCCTCCATGCGAGTGACCTGAGTCACTCGAGGGAGGTTCGATGGAAGCCCCCGCCGAGGGGAACGTCTTCTCCCGGGCCATGCACCCGGTCAACACCGTGGTGGAGAGGTTCATCCCCTCCTCCCTGATGTTCACGATCGTCCTGACCTTCCTGGTCGCGATCCTCTGCCTGCTGTCCTGGCTCGCAGGCATCCCGCGCACGCCGATCCAGTCCTACCTGTTCGTGTTCCTCGTGGCCGCCGGCTTCGCCATCCCGCCCCACCCGGAAGGGCCCTAGCGTGGGCACGTGGCGCCCCTGGGCCGTGCTGCCGTGGGCGCTGGCCGCGATCATCTTCCCCGACGGCGACGACCACCCGGACTCCGGCGCCACGACCCCGGTGCTCATGGACCTGCTCGGCAAGAGCACCGCGATGGACGTCGGCCTCGTGTGCGGCATCGCCCTGATGGCCGTCAGCGTTCCGGAACAACGCGCGGCGGGGTGCCCCGCGGCACCGCCTCCAGCACCGCCCCGTGGGCGCCGGCCAGGCGGGCCAGGAACACGAGGTTGGCCCGCTCGACGGGGTCTGGGTCCGCGGCCACGCCGCTGACGAGGATCCGCTCCGGCGCCACGCCACGGGCGGCGGCGTGCTCCACCGTGAGGCGCGCGTGATTCTGCGTGCCCAGCCCGGGGCGCGCCACGACCGTCAACCCCGCCTCGAGCCCGGCCGCCCGCAGCGCGCGCACGGCGTCCACAGGCCCCTCGTCGGCCTCGGTCCACGCCACGGTGATCCCACCGGCGCCCTCGACAAGCAGGTGGTCGACGCCCGCGGCGAGGCGCAGCCAACGGCCCAGCTGCTCACCCAGAGACGGCAGAGGGGGCGTCCCCTCCCCCGCGTGGGCGACGGCGTCCACGGGGGCCATCGCGGGGCCGACCCGCGCCCCCTCGGACACGGTCAGGCGGGCCGGAGCGGCGGCGTCGAGCGCGCCGGATGCGGCGGCCGCGGCCACCAGGTCTCGGACGGCCTCGGCGTCGCCCGCCTCTCCCGAAGCGACGCCCGTCTGCACCGGCTTGTCCACGTGCACGCGGAGCCCAGCCGCCAGGGCACGGGCCGCGAGCGCGGCGGTGCCCCACGTCTTGCCGACGTCCGTGTCCGTGCCGGTCACGACCTCGATGCGCATGCGTCCACTCCACTCTGCTCGATTCGGGTGTCCTCGCCGCCGTGCCACGGTCCGGGCGTCACGAGCACGTGCTGCGGTGCCTGGAAGGAGAGCAGGCGCAGCCACGTCGCCGGAGGCCCGGTGAGCCGGGCGCCCGGCAGCAGGCGGGCGACCTCGCGGACCACGAGGGCGGTCTCGAGCTCCGCGAGCCCGGCCCCGAGGCAGCGATGAAGGCCGAAGCCGAAGGCGAGCCGGGCGTCATCGTGCTGTTCGCCGCTGAGGTGCAGCAGGAGCTCGTCGCCGGCGCGGATCTCGTGCTCGCCGACGCGGACGTCCGCCGTGGCGAGGCGCCGCCAGGTGGGCACCGAGGAGCTCGTCCGGAGGCACTCGGCCACGAGCTCGGCCGCGGCCGCCTCCGCCGCATCGGCTCCGGCGCCCCCGTCCGCCCCGGCGCCGAGCGCGGCCCAGCGGGCGGGGTCGGCCAGGGCGCGGGTGAGCGCGGTGGAGATGAGCAGCCGGGTGGTCTCCTGCCCTGCGATCACCAGGAAGTAGCCGAGGGAGACGATCCGCTCGTCGTCGACGCCGGCCTCGTGCAGCGCCGCGAACAGGTTGCCGGGCTGTGCGTCGTCCCCGCGCGCCTCGACGACGGCCCCGCGCAGCCACCGGTGGAAGTCGGCGGCGGAGCGGGCGAGCCGCAGCTGGCGGTCCTCGTCCGGCCAGCCCCAGAACAGTTCGAGGGAGTCGGCGCTCCAGCGGTGCAGCTGCGCCTCGGGCGGGTTGGGCACGCCGGTCAGGGCGGACATCACGCGCGCCGGGACCGCTGCCGCCACGGTGGTCGCCAGGTCCACGGCCCCGCCTGCGCGGCCGGTGTCTGCGAGGGCGGCCGTGAGGGCCGTCCGGGTGGTCGCGAGGATCCGGCCGCGGGCTTCGCGCACCTTCGCCGGGGAGAAGAACGGTGCCACGACGCGACGCACCGCCCGGTGCTCCTCCCCGCCGGCGAAGGCGAGCACGGGCGGCAGCCGGAAGCGGGCAGCGGCGAGGATGCGGCGGGCCGGGCCGCTCAGCGGGACGACCGCCGTGAGGGCGTTGTCCGAGGCGAACGTCCCGGGGTCGGTGAGCACGCGCCGCAGGTCGGCGGGATCGGAGATCCGCAGGTGGTCGCCGCGCACGGCCTCCGGCCGCGGGTCACCGTGGGAGAACGGACAGCCCGTGGACGCACCCCACGCCCGGGCGGCCACGCTCGCCACCGCCTCCAGCGCCGCCCGCAGCCGGGGCTCGGGGACGGCGGTGGTCACGCTCACGCGGAGGCGGGCGACGCCGTCGGGCACGCTGGGCGGGCGGAAGCATCCCACGAGGACACCGTGCGCGCGCAGTTCCGCGGCCGCGGCGACGGCCTGCTCCGGTCCGGGCATGCGGATCGAGTGGACGGCCCCCGCCCCGACCTCCACGTGCCCGGCCAGCTCGGGCCGGCGGGTGAGGACGTCCACGGCCGTCTCCCGGGCCCGCGCGAGCCGTGCCGCGGGCTCTCCCGTGGCGGCGATCCGGCAGGCGGCCGCCGCGGAGGCGGCCAGCACGGGGGCCAGGGCCGTGTCGAAGACGAAGGTCCGGGCGGTGTTCAGCACGTGGTCGCGCCAGGACTGCGCGTCGGGTCCGCCGAACAGGGCCAGACCGCCCTGTCCGCCGAGGGCCTTCGAGCAGGTGGCGGTGACCACGACGGGCGCCTGCCCCGCCCACAGTCCCAGGGCGCCCGCGCGGCTGCCGCCGGGCACCACGCCGAGCGAGTGGGCCTCGTCCACCACGAGCAGGGCGCCGTGTTCGGCGGCCAGGGCGGCCAACGCGGGCAGGTCGGCCTCGTCCCCGAGCACGGAGTACAGGGACTCGACCACCAGCACGATCCGTCGCGCCCGCCCTTCGGCGCGCAGCCGGTCGAGGGCGGCCCGGAAGGCGGGCACGCTGTTGTGCTCCACCGTGGTGACCGACGCGCCCGGCAAGGAGGTGAAGGCCCCTGAGCGGGCGGTGGCGGCGAGGGCGGCGCCGTCGCGCAGGCTCGCGTGGGCGTGCTCGTCCAGGAGGAAGGCGGTGCCCGGCCCGGCCAGGGCACCGAGGACGCCGAGGTTCGCGGTGTAGCCGGAGGAGAAGGCGAGGGCGGCATCCGCGCCGGCCAGCGCGGCGGCGGCGGACTCGAGGTCGGCGTGCGCCGGATGTGTCCCCGTCACCACGCGGGAGGCCCGCGCCCCGACCGGCCCCTCGGTGGCGACGCGCGCTGCGGCGGCCCGCACGTCCGGGTGGGCGGCCAGGCCCAGGTAGTCGTTGGCGGCCAGGTCCACGACGTCCGACGACGGCGTGCCCGGCTCCGGCGGGTCGGCGCGGCGCTCCAGGCCGCGGCGCGCGCGGACGTCGGCCCGGGAGCGCAGCCACGAGGACCACGGGTCGGCGGGCGTGCTCGTGGCCGCGACGGCCTCGGCGGTGCTCATGCGCAGACCTCCCCGATGGCCCCGGTGACGGCCGCGCAGATCGTGGCGACGTCGTCGTCGGTGCTCACGTAGGGCGGCATCACGTACACCAGCCGCCGGAAGGGGCGTACCCACGCACCGCGGGCGACGGCGGCCCGAGTGACGGGCTCGACGTCCACGGTCCGGTCCAGCTCCACGACGCCGACCGCGCCCAGGACCCGCACGTCGGTGACGGCGGAAAGATCGGCGGCCGGCGACAGCCCGGCGCGCAATCCGGCCTCGACGCGGGGCACCTGGGCGGCCCAGCCGTCACGCGGGTCGGTGAGCAGGTCGAGGGATGCGGAGGCGACCGCGCACATCAGCGGGTTGCCCATGAACGTGGGCCCATGGAGGAGCGCCCCGGGCATGCCCCGTTCCCGTCGGGAGACCGTCTCGGCCACTTCGGCGGTGCACAGCATGGCCGCGCCCGTCATGGTGCCGCCGGTGAGCGCCTTGCCGAGGCACAGCACGTCCGGAACGACGCCGGCCCATTCGCACGCGAGCCAGCGGCCGGTGCGGCCGAAGCCGGTGGCGATCTCATCGGCGATGAGCAGGAGCCCGTGCTCGTCGCACAGCTCGCGCAGCACGGCGAGGCAGCGCGGGTCGTAGACGCGCATGCCCCCCGCCCCCTGGAGCACGGGTTCGAGGATCACGCCGGCGATCTCGTCCGCGTGCGCGGCGGTGAAGGCGCGGGCCTCGTCCTCCCACGCGGCGAAGGCGGCGTCGTCGGCCTCCCAGTGGCCGGCCGGAACGGCGTCGGGCGCCGTGGGTGCCGCGGCGACGCCCTCGGGCATCCAGCGTGCCGCCGGCGGACGGGGCAGGAACAGATGCCGAGCCACGAGCGAGGTGAAGGCCGCGTGCATGCCGTCCACGGGATCGCACACGCCCATGGGCGCGGCGGTGTCCCCGTGGTAGCCGCCGCGGACCGTGAGGAATCGGCGGCGGCTGGGACGGCCGCGCGTCGCCTGGTACTGGAGGGCGAGCTTGAGCGCGACCTCCACCGAGACCGAGCCGGAGTCGGCGAGGAACACGTGCTCGAGCGCGGCGGGGGTGTGCGCGACGAGCCGTTCCGCCAGGTCGACGGCGGGCGCGTGCGTGAGCCCGCCGAACATGACGTGCGGGAAGGCCGCGGCCTGCCGGGTCAGCGCCTCGACGAGCACAGGGTGCCCGTGCCCGTGCACCACGGACCACCAGGACGCCATCGCGTCGATGGCGCGGTGACGCTCCCCGCCCGGCCCCTCGAGGTCGAGGCGGACGCCCCGGGCGCCGTGCACGGCGTAGAGCTGGTGGGCGCCGGCGGCCCCGTAGGGGTGCCAGAGGTGGGCGGCGTCGCGGTCGAGGAGGCCGGCTTCAGCGGGAGTGGTCACGGTGCGTTCAGGCGTTGGCGGGCTCGGCCGTGCCCGCGCCCCGACGGCGCAGCTCGGGCTTCACGGCGCCCTCGGAGCCCGTGTCGGGTCGAGCGTCCTCCGCGGCCCTGGCCGCCGAGGCGACGGCCGCACCGGAGCCGCACGGGCCGGCGTCGTCCGTGCCGCCGCAGCAGCCGCCGGCCGGGCCGCCGTCGTCGGTCGCGGCCTGCTGTGCACGCTCCTCGGCGCCGAGCACCGTGAAGCCGGCGTCGGCGATCATCTGCAGATCTGCCTCGGCGTCCTGGCCCTCAGAGGTGAGGTAGTCGCCGAGGAAGATCGAGTTGGCCACCTGCAGGCCGACCGGCTGCAGGGAGCGCAGGTGCATCTCGCGGCCGCCGGCGATGCGCAGCTCCTTGTCCGGGCACGCCATGCGGACCATGGCGAGGATCCGGAGGCACTCGAGGGGCGTGAGCTGCTGGTGGCCCTGCAACGGGGTGCCGTCGAAGGGCATGAGGAAGTTGACGGGGATGGAGTCGGAGTCCAGGTCGCGGAGCGCGAGGACGGCCTCGACGAGCTGCTCGTGCGTCTCCCCCATGCCCGCGATCAGGCCGCTGCAGGAGGACAGGCCGGCGGCGCCGGCACGCTGCACGGTGTCCACGCGCTGCTCGTAGGTGTGCGAGGTGCAGATGGACTCGTAGTGGGACTCGGCCGTGTTGAGGTTGTGGTTGTAGGCGTCGACGCCGGCGTCCCTGAGCTTCTCGGCCTGGCCGTCCTTGAGGAAGCCGAGGCACGCGCACACCTCGACGTCCGGGTGCTGGGCCTTGAGGTCGCCGACCATGCCGGCCACGCGGTCGACGTCGCGGTCCGTGGGACCGGTGCCGGAGGCCACCATGCACACGCGCGAGGCGCCGCCGGCGATGCCCAGGCCCGCCTGGCGGACGGCCTCCTCCGGCTTGAGCCACGTGTAGCGCAGGATCTCGGCCTCGGTGCCGAGCCGCTGGGAGCAGTAGGTGCAGTTCTCCGGGCAGAGACCGGTCTTGAGGCTGACCAAATAGTTGACCTTGACCGTGCGGCCGAAGTGCTTCTCGCGCAGGCGCGAGGCTGCCGCGACGATGCGGAACGTCTCCGCGTCCGGGGCGTCCAGCACAGCGACGGCCTCTTCAGCGGTGAGCACGTGGCCCGCCTCGATGCGGTCCACGAGGGTCTCCGGGTCGAGGAGGCCGGCGGCGGTCTGCTGGGCTGCGAGGGTCTGCGGAACGGCAGGAGTCATGGGGCACCTCGGGGTCGTCGGTCACGGCGATGTGATGCCCAGCACTGTAGCAGGATCATTGAACACTGTTCATCAACCCGCCTCGCCGCCCTCGGGGGCGGCCGTCGCAGCGGGGATCCCTCTATTAGAGTGACCTGAGTCACTCGAGGGGGTTCGATGGAAGCCCCTGCCCGCCCGCACCGGAGGGAGCCCTCTATGCCCACGTCCGCCCCCGCGCGCTCCGACGCGCAGACCCCCGCCGAGGGGAACGTCTTCTCCCGAGCCATGCGCCCGGTCAACACCGTGGTGGAGCGGTTCATCCCCTCCTCCCTGATGTTCACGATCGTGCTCACCTTCCTGGTCGCGATCCTCTGCCTGACACTCACCCCGGCCGGGCCCCTCGAGGTCCTGGACGGCTGGGGCGGGGGCCTGGCCGGACTGCTCGAGTTCATGACGCAGATGGCCCTCGTGCTGCTGCTCGGCCACATCCTGGCCAACACCGGGCCGGTCCGCCGCCTGCTGTCCTAGCTCGCAGGCATCCCACGCACCCCGCTGCAGTCCTACCTGTTCGTGTTCGTGGTGGCCGCCGCGGCCGCGCTGATCACCTGGGGCCTCGGCCTGGTGGTCGGCGCGCTGATGGCCCGCGAGGTCGCCGCCCGCGGCCGCGGCCGCGGCGTGCAGCTGCACTTCCCGATGCTCGGGGCCTCCGGCTTCGCCGGGTTCGTGGTCTGGCACATGGGCTACTCGGCCTCCGGCCCGCTCACCGCGGCCACCGAGGGCTCCTTCCTCACCGAGTCCCTCGGCGGGCAGACCGTCCCCATCACCGAGACCGTGTTCTCCACCTGGAACATGCTCGCCGCGGCCGCGACGGTCCTGGTGGTCGGCCTGACCCTCTACCTCATCGCCCCGCGCGGCGAGACGAGGATCATCGAGCTTCCCGCGCAGAAGGCTGAGAAGCAGGAGGTGGAGGCGGCCCCTCTGGAGACGCCGGCCGACCGCCTGGACGCCTCCCGCGTCCCCACCCTGCTGGTGGGCCTGGCCCTGACCGTGTACCTGGTCCGCCACTTCGTGCTCGGCGGGACCCTGACCCTGGACATCGTGAACTGGTCCTTCCTCGCCCTGATCCTGCTGCTGACCCGCTCGGCCCACGAGCTGATCGCGCTGACGGCGAAGGCCGCCTCGAACGTGGGCGAGATCCTGCTGCAGTTCCCCCTGTACGCCGGCATCCTCGGCATGATGACCGCCACCGGGCTGATCACCGTGCTGTCCGACGCCCTGGTCTCCGTCTCCAACCCGGTGACCTTCGGCCTGTTCGCGTTCCTCGCAGCCGGCCTGGTGAACTTCTTCGTCCCCTCCGGTGGAGGCCAGTTCGCCGTGCAGGGCCCGATCATGCTCTCCGCCGGCGCCGAGCTGGGCGTGGACCCGGCCGTCACCATCATGGCCGTCTCCTACGGCGACCAGTGGACCAACATGATCCAGCCGTTCTGGGCCATCCCGCTGCTGGCGATCGCCGGGCTGAAGATGCGCGACATCCTCGGCTACACCACGATCGTGCTCATCGCCTCCGGCCTGGTGTTCGCGGCGACGCTGCTGCTCGTCTCGCTCTGACCCGGCCGGCGAGCTCATCGGTGCAGATGTGACGGGCGTCGGCTGCCGCAGAGGCCGCGGCATGGGAAGTGGTCGAGACGCCGTCGAACCCCGCGGCGTCACCCATGCGCGGTCGCGTCGTCCGGCTTCTCACCACGGGCCTGCATGCGCAACTGTTCGAACAGCCCG
>NZ_FUKP01000013.1:0-4061 GCF_900163825.1 Micrococcus lylae
GCTCCTCCGGCCTCACTGGCCCCTGCATGTGTCAACAACGTCATGCCCTCCTACAGCAAGCGCGCTGGATCGGGTCGAGGCCGACCGTCGGCTCGTCGAGAAGGAGCACCTCGGGGTCTCCGACGAGGGCGCAGGCCAGGCCGAGTCGACGCGCCTGCCCTCCGGAGAGATCGGTGGCGCGGCGACGGGCGAGATCTGCGAGATCCGTCTGTTCCAGGGCATCGCGGCGCAGGCCCGCAGTGTCCCGGGGTGACGATCCACGCAGCCAGGCTGCATAGTCCACCGCCTCGGAGACCCGCAGGCCCTTCGGGAAGGAGAGGTCCTGCGGCATCCAGCCCAGGCGAGAGCGCAGGTCTCGAAGGGCGGTGGGCGAGGTGAGCGCTGGCGCACCGTGGAACAGCACGCTCCCTGAGTCGATCGGCAGCAGCCCGATCATGGACCGCATCAAGGTGGTCTTCCCGGCGCCGTTGCGACCGATCAGCGCCGTGACGCCGCGTGGAAAGCCGCACGTCGCACCATGCAACACGGAACGCCCGCCACGTCGGACATGGAGGTGTTCGGCAGCGAGCGTTGGGGTCAGTCGGCCCATCCCCAGGTCAGTACTCGTTGGACCACGAACCGGTCGGGTCGATACGCAGTGCGATGTCACGCCCCACACGAGACTGGACCTTGGCCCCCGAGCAAGCGGTGATGTCTCCTCCGATGAATCCACCAGCCGGATAGGCGGACGTCCTCGAGATATTGCCGGTGTAGCGCTTTGCCGCTGAGGCGCCGCACAGTGAGCGGACGTTCGTGTAACGGTTCACGCGGCCCTGGTAGTAGACCGGGTTGCCATGTGCGCTCCTGAGATTGCCTGTGGCCTCCGCGCCGTTGCCATACGACTTGACACGGTACTGCGTGCCGAACCCGTCATTACTCGACACATTGACCGCCAGGGCGGTTGTAGGAACAGACGTGGCAGGGGCCAGGGCGGCCACGAGGACCTTGAGATTGCGCATTTCGGCGTTGCTCCCGCTTCTGTTTATACTTCCACCCCCCTCTGGGTGGATGCACAGTCGATAATAAGGTAGGTGAGGCCTCCAAACCACCGAGAACGCGCCGTTGCCCGCAGCCGGGACCATCCTGGGAACCAGATCGGATCAGGCGTCCTCAGCCCGTGCCTGCACCCGGGCATCTCCGCCAGCTTCCGACGACGGCCGGTTCAGTCCGTCAGACCCAGGAACCTCCGCAGCGGCTCGGCTCCCTCGACCTCCACCGTCTCCGGGCCGGGCACGAAGTGCTCGGGCAGCAGCTCGAGCAGGACCATCTCGGAGGGCTCGCCGCGGCGTTGCCACTGCTCGCGGCCTGTCTCGCGGTAGCCGACCCTCTGGCTGATCCGCAGGGAGGCGGTGTTGTCCGCCCAGGCCCCGGAAGTGACGACGTCCAGGCCGAGGTGGTCGAACGCAAAGGTGCAGATGGCCTGTCGCATGGCCAGCCCGATGCCCTGCCGCTGGAAGCGCAACCCCAGCCAGGACCCGGACTCCAGGCGGCGGGTGGTGCGCACGTCCTGGCCGTTGAGCGCCTGCATCCCGACGATCTCCCCTCCCCTGCGCACAACGAGTTCGAGCGCGGCGTTCCCCGCTCCGGTACCGGCGAGGGTGCGGCCGAAGAAGCGCATGTAGTTGCCGGGCAGCTCCTCGCTCGGGGCGTCGGTCCACGGGAAGGAGAACGGCATGACGGCGGGGTCGTGGATGCCGGCCTCCACCAGGGCGACCACCTCGGGCACGTCGGCCTCGCGCAGAGCGGTCATGGTCAGCTCACCGGCCCGGATGACGAGTCCGTAGGGCGGCCAGATCTCCGCGATGCTGCATGTCATGGCCCGAGTGTAGTGCGAGGATCCACGCCGAGCCTCCGTCGAGCCTTCGGCAGGCCCGATTCTAAAGCCCTCGTTCCGATCCAGAGCTCGTCTCGCATACTCCGGATCGGAACGAAGGCCGGTGCAGTCCTCCGACGGAGCGCTCGATCCGTTCGAGAGCACGCCTCGCAGGCTCCGGATCGGATCGAAGACCCGCCGGGCGGCGCTGGCGCTGCCGACCCGCCCGGTCCCCTTGCCCCCGCGCTCAGCGCGAGCTGCCGCTCCTGCGACCACGGCTCACGCCCACGAAGCCCTGCACGAGGGCCGAGTCGGATTCCTTGAGCCAGGCCAGCCCGACGTCCCAGCCGGGGTGACGGTCATCGCCGTCCACGTGGTCACCGGTGACGCCAAACGGCTCGTTTGCACGTGCGGGCTCCATGCCGGCCTCCTCGGCGGCGAGCTCTGCTGCCGTCGCCACCGCCTCGCGTTCGGCCCGGGACATGCCGACCACCTCGTCCAGCGAGGACTCCAGCGGCAGCACCACCACGTCCTTCCGACCGAACATGCGGGCCACGGACTGCGGCAGCACCACGTGCCCGGCGCCGGAGGCCACGATCTCCAGTGCCATCCGCTCCCCCGCTCCCGGGGTCTCCGGGGCGTCCATGGGGTTGGGGGCCGACGACGCAGGCGGTGAGACAGACGTGCGGGGAGTGCCGTCGTCGCCGGACTCGACGCTTTCCCGAACGAAAGCGCCCTGGGACTCGACGCTTTCCCGAACGAAAACGCCAGGGGCCGGGTCAGGGGCGGGCGCAGGGGTCGGTGCGAACGTCGCCGGGTCCATCGCCTCGGCCGGATCGAGCTCTGCGGTCGGCACGGGACCGTCGGCCTCGACGTCCCAGGCGGCCAGCAGGTGCTCCCGCCCGACGCACACCACCGGCAGCTCCGAGTACACGCGCACCACGTGCACACGCCGCGGGTCCACGCCGGCCTCGCCCAACACGTCCTCCACGCTGCGATCCCGGCGCCACCGCACGTACCCCAGCTGCGGCAGCGGGTGCAGGGCGAACCCGTGCTCGTCGTGCCGCAGATGATCGCACTGCTGGGACTCGTCGTGGTTCACCAGCTGCACCACACGCTCGCGCGAGGTGAACCGCTCCACCCACTTGGACGGCGTCGCACCGGGCACGGTGGCCAGGAACAGCGTCTCGGGCGGCGGTGCCTCCCACCGCGCCTTCCTGCGTCCCGACGACGGCCCCGCGCCTGACGCCCGCCCGGCACCTGACGCCCGCCCGGCACCTGACCCGCGCGGCGCGCCCTTCGCGCCACTTCGGCCAGACGCTCCGCCTCGGCCGGACGAGCCGCCCCGGCCTCCGGACCGACCGGAGGCGCCGGAACGGCCTCGGCCGCCGGCGCCTCCGCGGGATCCTCTCCGGCTCAGCGGACCTTCTCCTTCAGGAAGTCCACGGCACGGCCCCAGGCCTGCTTCGCCTCAGCCTCCTGGTAGTTGCCGGCGGGGTTCTCGTCGTTGTGGAAGGCATGGTCGGCGTCGTAGTAGAAGAACTCGACCTCGGCACCGGACTCCTCGCGGATCTGCTGCTCCTGCTTCCGGGCCTGGTCCACGGGGAACATCTGGTCCTTCTCCGCGTAGTGGCCCTGCACGGCGGCCTTGATGCCCGTGAAGGAGCCGGGCACGCCCTGGCCCACGCCGTAGAACGGGACGGCGGCGGAGACCTTCTCGCCCTGCTGCTCGGCCAGGGACAGCACGAAGCCGCCACCCATGCAGAATCCGATGGCGCCGACGGTCTCGGACGTCACCTCGTCCAGGGACAGCAGGTGGTCCACGGCGGCGCCGAGCTGGCGGGCACCCTCCTCGGCGGGGAGGTTCTCCATCATCTCGCCGGCCTCGTCGCCGTCGTGGGCGATCCAGCCGCCGAACAGGTCCGGGGCGAGGGCCACGAAGCCCTGCTCGGCGAGGCGGTCGCAGACGTCGCGCATGTGGCGGGTCAGGCCCCACCACTCCTGGATGACGATCACGCCCGGGCCCTTGCCGGACTCCGGGAACGCGATGTAGCCGTGGCCGGTCTGGTCGTCGCCCGCCTCCTTGGTGGGCAGGTCGAACGACGTGTTCTGGTACGGGGTCTTCGATGCCATCATCATGATCCCCACCCTAGGTGTACCCGGCCATCACGTTGATGACACTCGTTGAGCGGGAGTCTTGCCCCCAAGC
>NZ_FUKP01000004.1:0-17262 GCF_900163825.1 Micrococcus lylae
CTCCTCCGGCCTCACTGGCCCCTGCATGTGTCAACAACGTCATGCCCTCCTACACTTTAGCGTGTCCGGCCGGCCTTCTACGTTCGTGGGCGAAACGGATTGAGGAGGGAACCCATTCATGAGTGATCTACCCGAGCTGCCTGGACGACGTGGAAAGCTATGGGACCAGGAATACGACGAGCTTCGGAGGAGTCTCCGTGAAGAAGTCGGGCTTACCCCGGATGACACTCATGCGCTTCTGGTGAGAAACAGGCAGCGGCTACGGCTTGCTTGGCTGGCCGCCGACGAGAGAGAGACCTCAACGTTGCGGCAAGCGGTGGCCTTGATGGGGTCGCTCTACTTTGCTGGCGTCTCTCTGCTCATGTCATTGACTGGAGGATCTACAGGAGATGGCCGGCTTCCGTTGATCCCGTTGGTGGCCGGAGGGGCGCTCGCACTTGTTCTGAGCTCCTATTATATTTTGGTGTGCCTCATGGTGGCTGCTCCTGCTAGCCGGATAAGAGCCATGCGGGATGAACTGCTTGCCAACGGGTGGTTGAAAGATTCTCAGGGCGATAGTGGTGGTCAACCTCACAGCCAACAGCCTGTGGCGGAGAGCAAAGAATCAACAGCGCCTTTGACGAATGGACCGAGGTACGGTGCGATACTCCGCAAGCTGGTGCGACGCGTTCGGCGCCACGAGTGAAGGTGGAACGCCTCATGGGCGTGACAGGCCAAGAACAATGCGGGGGCGAGACCATCCGGTCCCGCCCCCGCGTCGTGTCAATCGGTCAGTCAACCTTGTAGGTCGCGTGGATGGATCCGCGCGCGATGCCGTGGGTAAACAGGTTGAATCCAAGGAACGCGGGCGTAGCATCCTCAGGAATGTCGAGGGACTCGACGTCCACGGCATGCACTGTGAAGACATACCGGTGCTCGCCGTGTCCGGCCGGAGGCGCGGCACCGACGAAACCCTTGACACCGCCGTCGTTCTTGAGTGTCAGCGCGGAACCGGAAAGCGCATCCTTGTCGAGCTGATCGACCACCGCGGATCCAGCAGCAAGCTCGGTGATCGACGCGGGAATGTTGGCCACTGCCCAGTGCCAGAACCCGCTGCCGGTGGGGGCATCCGGGTCGAAGCACGTAACGACGTAGCTCTTAGTGCCCTCCGGGGCGCCGCTCCAAGACAGCTGCGGGGAGCGGTCCTGTCCTCCGGTGCCGAGCATGCCGCCCACATGCTCAAGTGGAAGCTGATCGCCATCGTTGAAAGAGGACGAGGTTACTTCGAGCTCCGGAAGCTCGGGCAGTGCAGCCTGGAAATCGAAAGACATGAGATTCCTTTCTGTTAATGATGTTGATTGCGATTGGGGAAGGCTTTGGGGATAAGGCTCACAGCGACCAGCCGCCGTCTACGCGCCAGCTTGATCCTGTGACATACCCGAATTCTGGGCGGAGAAGTGAAATAATCACTGCCGCCACCTCCTCAGCTGTACCTGCGCGGCCAGCGGGGATCTCGGCTCGCATGCGGTTCGCGTGTGATTCGTCGTTCCACCCATCAGCGGTCATCGGCGTTCGAATTGATCCGGGGTTGACTGAATTTACTCGAACGCCGTAAGGAGCGAGCTCGAGGGCAGCACTCCTCACGAGCGCATCGATTGCCCCCTTTGAGGTGTTGTATGACGCTTGTCCACTCACCGTCTTAGAAGTGACGGCCGAGGAGACAAGAACAACTGGCAGGCCCTGTGCATCGTATCCACCGTCGCACACCTGGGCCAGACGACGCAGCCCCAGAAACGCTCCTGTCACGTTGATGTCCATGACGTCCCGCCAGTCATCGAGAGACGTTTTCGCCAATGGTGCGGGCTTTCGTATGCCGGATGTGATCACGAGGCCCTTGCAGTCATTGAGGTCAAGGCTGTTCCAGTCTTCTTCGGCTGTCACGTCGAAGCGAACAACATCGTCGTTCGGGTTGAGATCGAGTCCAAGCACTTCAGCGCCAGTTGCGGCCAGCGATGTGTGAACTGCGCCCCCGATGCCTGAGGCCGCCCCGATGACGTAGTAGCGGGAGGCTGTCATGACCCTCCTTTCTTGAAACGAGAATTTGAACTCCAGGCTGTGACGTCAGACTGTCGAAGCATTTTCGTTTTGGAGGATAGAGTCCTTCTGTCGCTCACCCGTGAGCACGGCGAGAGCAACGTACGTGACAAGGGCAGCCGCCACTGCGGACGCCACAGGGGGCACGACTTCAATCGGCTTCCAGCCAAGCACTCCGGCAAGTCCTAGTGCGGAGCCCACCAGTAGGGAGCCAATGGCCGAGATCTTCCCTCCGAAGTTAGTGAAAAGGCCCATGAAGAAGAGCGCGAACACTCCTGCTCCGTACATCGTGAAAGCCATCGTCAGGATGGTGATGATGTTCGGGACCAGTAGGGAAGCGACCAGTGCGAGCCCGCCGACGACCACGGTGATGATGCGTGTTGCGGTCAAGGAACCAAGTGTTTGTGCGGTTTTCTGCGGGAGTCGTGCGATCAAGTCCGAGCTGATATTGCTGACGATGGCGAGCAGGATGGCGTCTGCCGTCGAGATCACCGCCGAAATCAGTGCTGCTACGAAGATGCCGGCGGCCCAGACGGGCAGGACATCCTGGATGAGTGCCGGGATGGCGCCCACGCTCGGATCGAGGTCCGGGATGAGAGTTTTGGCGGCCATGCCCGACAAAGCGGGAAAGACTGCGAAGAGCGCGGTAAGAACGCCAGCGATAATTGCGCCACGGCGCGCAACAGTCGTGGTCTTGGCTGCGAAAACTCGCTGCATGACGTCCTGTCCGACCTGCTTGTGGACAAAGACAGGCAAAGCGGCGCCGAGGAAGAATGCCCACCCCTGGTTCCAGGGATTGAAGGGGTCGCTCACCCCGGCAGCTTCGTAAGTGGCGGAGATGGCGCCGATCCCGCCCGCCGCAGAGACGGACATGACGGTGATGACCACGAGGCCCACAGTGATCACGCAGAACTGAATGAAGTCTGTGACTGCCACCCCCCACATGCCTGAAAGAGCCGTAAGGACAATGATCAGGACAGTTCCGATGATGGCGCTCGTCTCGTAGGTGAGGCCAAGTGTGGTGAACGCGCTTCCAATAGCTGCGATCTGACCGCCGAGGATTCCCGTCAGGGCGATGATCGACATAAGCGAGACGAGTACGGCGAGGGCCGTGCTACGGAAGCGCCGCGAGAGGAAGTCCGGCACCGTGCTGAACTGGGTACTGCGTACGCGGCGAGTGACAAACAGGCCAAGGCAGGTAAGGCCGAAGAAGATGCCGATTGCGAATGACACGGCCGCGAATCCGACCGCGTAGGCATCCTGACTTGTACCGAGGACGAATGCGCCACCGAAGTTGATGGCCAGCAGCATCGTGGCCATCAGTGTGGTTCCGATATTGCGACCGGCAAGCAGGTAGTCCTCATTGTCAGTGACTCGAGACTTCAGTCGCCATGCCACGACGAATGTAGCGGCCATGTAGGGGACGACCACTGTCACCAAGGGGATGTTCATCGATACTCCAGTGCGAGAAGTGACGGGGGTAACAAGCTTGCCGAGATCGAGGCTACGACTTGAGTTGCCGGATTGACAAGGGGATGGGCCAAGGTCTTTCCGAAGTGGGTGCACGCTGTTATGAGTAGCGCCGCCCTTGGTAGGCTCATCGAGAATCAGTTGTCTGGCTTAGGAGGTGGGTTTATGGGTGGTCAGGGAGCTTTCCTGGTTGATGACGTAGACCGACGGGTGCTCATGGCGCTTCGCGAAGACCCTCGTGGGACTGTGGCTTCTCTTGCGGATACTGCGGGCGTCTCCCGCCCCACCTTCAGGCAGAGGCTTGACCGCATGTGGGCAAGCGGGATTATCACGGGTCAAGAGCCCCAGCTCGATTTAGCGGCAATCGGTTTCACGGTGCAGGCATGGGTTGACTTGGAAGTCGTCCAGGGCTCCATCGACGAGCTGGAGCGTCACTTGCGGGATAATCCTGCGGTGGTTGAGGCGTTCTCGACGACCGGTGAAGCGGACGTGCGGTGTCGAATCGCGGCACGAGACACCTCGCATCTGCAGGAGTTGCTAGTGGGGCTGGCAGCCGTGCCGGTCATCCGCAAAACGAGGTCCTCCGTAATTCTTCGGCCCCTCGTGCTTCAGCAAAAGGTGCGCACCCTGGACATGCTCGATCTTTGATTTGGTGTCGAGTCTGAGCGGGTCGAGCGGCCCGCCCGCTGGAATAGGCGAAGTTCTCGAATGGTGACCGGCCGTCGTCGGGAAGCCGCCCGCCGGCGGTCCCGGAACGGCCACCTCCCATTTCACTAGCGAAAACGCCGAGGGGTCGATCCAACCGCCTCCCGTTTCGCGAGCGAAAACGCATGGGTGCCGGCGAACACGTCTGTGCGATGCCCCTCCTGCTCACGCACCGCGGCTCCATGCGGAATACTGGATCCCATGTCAGCGCCCGACCCGCACGCGACTGCGTCCCCGTCTGTCCGCACCGAGGCCCTGGGGGAAGATCAGGCCGCCCACAAGGTCGCCCCGGAGCCGGCCTCCCCGGAGCAGTCCGCCCCGGAGCACGCCTCGGCCCCGAGCAGCTCCCTGCCGGGGAAGCGGAAGAAGGGCGAGCACATCGCCGTCCGGCTGCAGAACAGGTGGAACGTCTGGCAGCGGGGCAGGGCGGAGAGGCGCGGCCACGTGCCCACCGCCATCGCGTTCACCGGCTACGGCACCACCGAGTGGGTCCGTGTGCTCTCCCGCGTGATCGTGGCCCCGGACGAGGACTTCCTCAACGGCCGTCGTGTGCACCAGGTGGTGGCGGACGGCATCCGTGGCTGGCGCAACTTCTCCTCCCCGCCCATGGCCGGCGCGCAGGTGCAGGTGACTGTCAAGGGCCAGGTCCACACCGTGACCACGGACCGGATGGGTGTGGTGGACGCGGTCATCCCCGCCTCCCTGAAGCCGGGGTGGCGCACCGTCACCCTGACCGTCGGGGATGACGAGGTCGTCTCCTCGGACGTCTACATCACGGACCCCTCCGCTGACGTCGGGATGGTGTCCGACATCGACGACACGGTGCTGGTCACCGCCCTGCCGCGCCCGATGCTCGCGGCCTGGAACTCCTTCGTGCTGGACGAGCACGCCCGCACGCCCACCCCGGGCATGGCCGTGCTGCTGCGCCGCATCGCCGCTGCCAACCCGATGGCCCCGATGCTCTACCTGTCCACCGGGGCGTGGAACGTGGCGCAGATGCTCACCCGGTTCCTCGGCCGCAACCTCTATCCGCTCGGTCCGCTGCTGCTGACCAGCTGGGGCCCCACCCAGGACCGCTGGTTCCGCTCCGGCCAGGAGCACAAGTTCGCCCAGCTCGAGCGCCTGGCGGAGGAGTTCCCGCACATCAAGTGGATCCTCATCGGCGACGACGGCCAGCACGACCCCGAGATCTACGCCGACTTCGCCAAGCGTCACCCGGACCGGGTGAAGGCGATCGTCATCCGCCAGCTGACCCCCTCCGAGGCCCTGCTGGCCGGCGGCCGTGCGCAGCACACCCGCCATTCGACCCCCGGTGTGCCGTGGTGCTACGGCCCGGACGGTGCCGCCCTCGCCTCCCAGCTGGAGGAGCTCGGCATCCTCGAGACCGAGTTCGTGGACGTCCGTCCGGAGGGCTGGAAGAACGAGATCGAGGGGCTGGAGGAGGAGTGACCATGACAACCGGATCCCCTTTCCTGGACGACGACGGCCGCCTCGCTGTGGACGTGTACGTCCCCTTGCGCTGGAAGGACATGGACGCCTACGGGCACATCAACAACATCCAGGTCGTCCAGCTCATGGAGGAGGCCCGCGTGGCCGCCTTCGGCGTCCCCGTCGGGTCCGGCAGCGACGCCGAGGCCGACCTGGCGCCGCTGGACCTGACGGTCGGCGCGGGGGAGGGGGTGCGCGTCTTCGTCTCCGAACACCGTGTGAAATATCGGGCGCAGATGAAGTACCGCGCGAAGCCGGTGCGTGTGCGCGTCTCGATCGATCAGGCCAAGGGCGCGTCCGTGCATGTGGGCTACAAGATGCACGACGGCGTGGACGATGCGCTGCTGGTGACCGCCACCTCCGTGATGGTCTACGTGGACGCCGAGACCGGCCGCCCCATGCGGCTGACGGACAAGCAGAGGAAGGCGCTGACCGGGGGACAGTGAGCGGATGCCCGCGTTCAGTCCGTGGGCGCGCTGCCCGGGGGACCGCAGCCCCAGCCGCTCGGGTTGGTGACGCAGTCCTCCGCCACATTGCGGGTGACCGAGCGGAAGATGTCCGCCTGGGCCGGGGTCGAGTCGATCACCAGCTGCCCGGGCACAAGCTCCCAGGTCTCGCCGTCGTCGTAGGAGACCTCACCGATGAACACCGTGGTCAGGGTCACTGTGTATGTGCCGGTGTCCTCGTAGACGTGGCTGGTCGAGGTCGCCGTGTTGAAGTCCACGGCGTCTCGGCCGGGATCCGTGGTGGTGCGGGTGGTCCCGTCGCCATAGTCCCATCGGAACTCGACCGGGGTCAGTCGCATCAGCGTCAGCTCGCCGAACTGGGTCTTCCGCTCGAGGATCTGCTCCGCGTCCGCGTAGATGTTGGTGTGGGCGTTCCGCATTCCGCGGCCGCCGTTCTGCAGGAGGATGTCGACCTCGCTGGGAGCGACCGCGGCCAGGTCATCCATGGTGATGGCCGGCCGTCCCTCTGAGCCGCCGCCAGCGGCGTCAGCGGCGCAGAAACGCGAACCGTGTTCGATCGGTTCGTCGGGGTTCTCCCTGCGTACCCGCACCTGCTGCACCCAGGTGCCGTCATCACCGCAGAAGACATCCTGCTGGCGCTGACAGTCTCCGAAGTCCAGGTTCTGGAGCTGGTCCGGATAGCAGCCGGACACATGGCGCGAGTAGACGGGATTGGACGTGTCGTAGTTGCTGGCCTTGTTCGCGGTGCTGTTGCTGTCGTCGCTCGATGAGCTGGCTGGCTGCGGCGTTGTTTCACATTCTTTTCTGACGTTAATTGCCTTCTGGCGAGAATTTACGGACGCTTCTGCGCGGCATCGACGTTCGCCTTCCCAATCCGCCTGAGCCGGGCCGGCCACTGAGACAGTGAGCGCAAGCAGAAGCAGCGACGCTAGAGATCCAAGGACACGCTGCCTCATGGCTTTCCTTCGAAACTCACCTGGGTGGCGCGCCAATGACCGGCTTCGGAATCGAACTGAACGTACGTCACCCAAGGATCATCGGTATAAGCCTTCGCGCCCTGTTCCTTGTCCTCGAGACCGTTCTTGTCGAAGACCTGTGCCTCGCTCGTGTCCAAGAGGGTCGTGACTTGAAGGATTCCCTTGTTGCTGTCGTGAACGCCTGTCAGTGCCGATGTGACATCGACCTCCATGCCTGTATGCCAGCCGCCGTCCTCGTAATGGTCGACTACATCTAGCGCGTAGTCGTGACAGAAGTCGCATTCATCAGAAGAGACCTCTCTCAGGGGTTCCAAGTCTCCCGTCCGCTGCAGGTAGGTCACCGTGTCCCACCAGTACTGCACTGCGGCCTTGGCGCCCTCCGGGGTCTCCTTCTTCATTTCTTCGGGCATGACGGGCTTGGGCACGTTCTTGGCCGGTCCGTCGGCGGAGGCGGGGACGTACTCGCCGGTGTCCTCCCCGTTCGGGTCGCTGTCGTCGGCGTCCGGTGACTCGCCCTCGTCCGGGTCGTCGGGGTCGTCCGGGTCGTCGGGTGTGGTCTCCGTGGACTCGTCGGTCCCTCCGGTCTCAGGCTGCTCGTCCGCCCCGTCGGACGAGGCTCCCTGTGAGGCGGGGGCCGTCGTTGACGGCGATACGGTCTCCTCCGGCTCCTTGTCCTCGCCGCCGGAGCAGGCGGTGAGTGCCAGTGCGAGTGCGGCGGTCAGTGCCAGGCCACGGGCGGGTGCGCCACGGCGCATGAGAACCCCTCCAGATGTCTCATCGTCGGTAGGTCACCGGGACGGCCGCTGATCCCGCAACGGCCGCCGACCCCCTCGGTCGGCGGTGACACAGACCACAGTGTAGGCAGATGCCACCGCGGAGGTGCGGTTCTCCACAGGCCCTTCCCCGCCGGGTCACCGGAGAAGGTGACGAGCCGTCGTCGGGGAGGGGGCCGTCGTCGGGAAGAGGAGGCCGAGGGCCGCGAAGGCGGCCTCACCTGCGGTCTTGAGGGGAAGACACGGTGCCGTTCTTGGATCTCAACGCCGTGTTGTATCCCCAAAGCGCAGGGAAAGGTGTATCCCCAAAGCGCAGTGAACGGCGGCGGGGGCTCAGACGATGCCCTGGGCCAGCATCGCGTCTGCCACCTTGATGAAGCCGGCGATGTTCGCGCCGGCCACGTAGTTGCCCGGCGCGCCGTAGCTGTCCGCGGTCTCCACGCAGCGGTCGTGGATGGAGTGCATGATCTGCTCCAGGCGCTCACGGGTGTAGTCGAAGTCCCAGGAATCGCGCTGGGCGTTCTGCTGCATCTCCAGGGCGGAGGTGGCCACACCGCCGGCATTCGCCGCCTTGCCGGGCCCGAACAGCACGCCGGCGTCCAGGAAGGTGTGCGTGGCCTTCTCCGTGCACGGCATGTTCGCGCCCTCGGCCACCGCCTTCACGCCGTTCTTGATCAGCATGCCCGCAGCCTTGTTGCCCAGCTCGTTCTGGGTGGCGCAGGGCAGCGCCACGGTGCCCGGCACCTCCCACACATAGCCGCCCTCCACGAAGTGGGCACCGTTGCCGCGGCGCTCGGCGTACTCGGAGATGCGGCCACGCTCGACCTCCTTGACCTGCTTGAGCAGGTCCAGGTCCAGGCCGTTCTCGTCCACCACGTAGCCGGAGGAGTCCGAGGCGGTGATGACCTTCGCCCCCAGGGACATCGCCTTCTCGGCCGCGTAGATCGCCACGTTGCCGGAGCCGGACACGAGGACCTTCTGCCCGTCCATGGACTCGCCGCGGGTGCGCAGCATGGCGTCCGTGAACATCACCGTGCCGTAGCCGGTGGCCTCCTTGCGGACCAGCGAGCCGCCCCAGGTCAGGCCCTTGCCGGTGAGCACACCGGCCTCGAACCGGTTGGTCAGGCGCTTGTACTGGCCGAACATGTACCCGATCTCGCGGGCACCCACGCCGATGTCACCGGCCGGGACGTCCGTGTGCTCGCCCACATGGCGCCACAGCTCCGTCATGAAGGACTGACAGAAGCGCATGATCTCACCGTCCGAACGGCCGGACGGGTTGAAGTCCGAGCCGCCCTTGGCGCCGCCGATCGGCATGCCGGTCAGCGAGTTCTTGAAGATCTGCTCGAACCCCAGGAACTTCACGATGCCCAGGTACACCGACGGGTGGAAGCGGATGCCGCCCTTGTACGGGCCCAGCGCCGAGTTGAACTCCACCCGGAAGCCGCGGTTCACCTGGACCACGCCCTGGTCGTCCACCCACGGGACGCGGAAGATGATCTGGCGCTCCGGCTCGCAGAGACGGTGGAGGATACCGGCCTCCACGTACTCAGGATGGCGGTCCACCACCGGATCCAAGGCCTCGAAGACCTCGGAGACGGCCTGGTGGAACTCCTTCTCACCGGGGTTGCGGGCGAAGACCTCGTCACGGAGTTCGGAGAGTTCGGCATGCATGAAGGCGGCTCCTGGGGTCGGCCGTCACCGCCGCTCAGGCGGGGCCGAAGCGGCGCGGACGGCGGTGGTCACAGTGAAGTGCCGGAACGCGCAGGCACCGACACTCCATCTTCACAAGGGCCGGAGGCCGCCCGCAGGTGTGTGTCGGCAGGTGGACACACAAGCGCAGTCTCAGAAGGTCAGCGGCCAGGTGGCGTGGTGCTGCAGATGGCGCAGCGCCACCTCGTCCGCGCGGCGGTGCTGCACCCGGATCGCCTTCGCGTAGTACCCGAGCAGCTGCTCACACAGCACCGGCCACGTGCGGCCCTGCACGGACTCCCAGGCGGCCTGGGCGAAGGCGGTGCGCTTGGCGTCGTCGTAGACCAGGTCCGCCACCTGCTCGCGCAGCTGGGCGAGGTTCTTCGGCTCATACAGCCAGCCGGTGCGGGAGGAGTCCACGATGTCCAACGGCCCGCCGCGGCCCACCGCGACCACCGGCACGCCCGAGGCCATGGCCTCCTGCAGGGTCTGCCCGAAGGTGTCCGACTCGCCCGGGTGCACGAACAGGTCCAGCGAGGCCACGTGGCGGGCCAGGTCCTCGCCCCCCTGGAAGCCGGCGAAGTGCGCGCCCGGAAGCTGCGCCTGCAGCTGCTCCTTCAGCGGGCCCGAGCCGATGACCACCAGACGGGTGCCCGGCAGGTCCGCCAGCACGGCCAGATCCTCCACCTGCTTCTCATGGGCCAGCCGGCCCACGAAGCCGATCAGCCGCTCGCCGTTCGGGGCGAGCTCGCGGCGCAGCTGCTCGGACCGCTTGGACGGGTGGAACCGCTCCGAGTCCACACCGCGGGCCCAGCGGTGCACCCGGCGCACCCCACGGGAGTGCAGCTGGCGGATGGTGAAGGTGCTCGGCGCCACCGTCAGCGTGGCGGTGTTGTGCAGGCGAGCCACGTGGCTCCACAGCACGTCCTCCAGCCACGGCGCCCCATAGCGCGCCGCGTAGCGGGGGACCTCGGTCTGGTAGACGGCCACGGACGGGATGCCCAGCTGGTCCGCCGCCTGCACCGCCCGCCAGCCCAGCACGAACGGGGAGGCGATGTGCACCACGTCCGGGCGGAACCCCGCCAGGATCGAACGCACCCGCGCCACCGGCCCGGCGGCCACGCGCACCGAGGCGTAGCCGGACAGCGGCACGGACGGCAGACGGTGCACGTCGAAGCCCTCGACCTGACTGGGCGCCGTGTCCTGACCGACCCGCTGCGTCCAGCCGGCCATCCAGGAGGACGCAGGGGCGATCACGATCGCCTCATGGCCCTCCCGGCGCAGGTGCCTGAGCACCTGGAGCACGGAGTTGGTGACCCCGTTCATGTGGGGCAGGAACGATTCGGCGACCACGGCAACGCGCATGCCCCGCACGCTACGCCCGCCGTACGACCGCCCCATGGCCGCACCATGACCCCGCCGTGAACACTCGTCACCCCGGGTGAACGAGCGGTGAAACAGCGCCCGGCCGGCGTCACCGCGGCGGGCGAGCGGCCGACGTCGGGAAGGAGGGCGGACAGCCGTGACGCACGCTCCCTGTGAGCTCACCGGACCGGCCGCGCCCTGAAGGCCCCGCGCCGCCCGGCGGTGGCACCATAGTGAGGATGACTTCCCCCACTCCACGCGCGTCCCGCCTGCTGCGCCCCCTGCCCCTTCCCCTGTGGGTGCAGGGGGTGATCGAGGCGCTGATCGCGGCGCTGTTCAGCCTGGTGCTCGTGGTGGTCCCCACCCTGCTCGTCTGGGTCACCGGCGGCTTCCACATGGAGCGCATCGACGACGTCCTGCAGACCGCCGGCGTCCTCTGGCTGGTCCTCCACGCCGCCCCCGTCTCCGTCACCTCCGGCATGCCCGTGGTGGACGGCGACGTCTCCGCCGGACTCGCGTGGATGGTCCCCTGGGGCCTGTCCCTGCTGCCGATGGTCCTGAGCTGGCGCTCCGGCCGGAAGCTGGCCCGCGCGAGCTACCGCGACCAGGCCTGGCAGGCGCTCGCCGGCGGCATGGGCGCCTACGGGCTCGTGGGGCTCACCCTGGCGCTGCTGCCCGGCAGCACCGGCGACACCGTGAACCCGGCCGTGGGAGCGATCTTCCCCGCCCTGTTCTTCGCCGTCTGCGCCGTGGCCGGCGCCCGACGTGAGGCCGGCACCTGGGCGCACCTGGTGGGCGTGGACCTCACCGAGCGGATCGCCAGGCGCTCCCAGTACGAGCGCTGGGCCGGCTCCTACGCCTGGTCCGTGCTGCGCGCCTGCCTGGTGGCCGTGCTCAGCCTGGTGGCCGTGCACGCGCTGCTGGTGGCCGTGACCCTCGCCGTCCGCTGGGCCGACGCCGTGCACATGTACCAGCTCGTGGACGCCGGACCGGTGGGCGGAACCATGCTCACCCTCCTCGAGATCGGCTACCTGCCCGCCATGGTCGGCTGGGCGGTGGCCTGGTCGGCCGGCCCCGGGTTCTCCATCGGCTCGGAGAGCCTGTACTCCGCCTTCGGCACGACGACGGCCCCCGTCCCCGCGCTGCCCGTCTTCGCCGCGCTTCCCGCACCCTGGGAGCCGTGGCACCCGGTGTTCGTGCTGCTGCCGGTGCTGGCCGGTGCCGTGGCCGGCTGGTGGCTGCTGCGCGAGGGCGAGAACCACCTCGACGACTGGATGGTCCGTCGGGTGAAGACCCGGTGGATGTCCCTGCTCGCGTCGACCGGCGTGCTGGCGCTGCTGCTCGGCGTGGTCTCCGGTGCGATGGCGATGGTCCTGCTGGCCCTGACCTCCGGGACCATGGGCGTGGGCACCTACACGGTGATCGGGTCGAATGTGTGGCTGGTGGGGCCTGCGCTGGCGGGGTGGATCGCCCTCGGCGGCTTCGTGGGCTACCTGGTGGCCATGGGCCTGCAGTCCAGGTCCCTCGAGGCGGACGTCCGCAAGGCCGAGAGGGCTGAGGCCAAGGCGGAGAGGAAGTCCGAGAAGGCAGAGGCCAAGGCGGAGAGGAAGGCCGAGAAGGCGGAGGCCAAGGCGGAGAGGAAGGCCGAGAAGGCGGCCGCCAAGAACGCTGAGCCTGAGAAGGACGCGAAGGATGCCGCCGCGGACGCCGAGGACCGCGGTGACGGAACCGGCGGCGGGGACGGCGCGGATCGCGGTGGCGGAGCCGGCGGCGCGGACGGCGCGGATGACACCGATGGCGCCGGCGCCGACGCTGGAGTCGACGGTGACGCTGATGCTGGGGGAGCCGGTGCCGGTGAGGCCGAGCGTGACGGTGCGAAGGGCGCCGGGGGTGAGGGGGCCGTCGTCGGGAAGGACGGGGCGAAGCCCGGCACGGCGACGGCAGACGGCACCGGCGCGGCCGATGCTGCGGACAAGGACAAGGACAGGGACAAGGGCCGCGACGCGGACGAAGGGGCGGACGCTCCGCAGGAGGACGCCGAGACCGACGGTGCCGAGGCGGAGAAGCACGTGGCGCCCGCCGCCGGGAAGGCCGCGGACGTCACCCCGATGCCGCCGGTGAAGGCGCGCATCCCGCGTCGCCCGCGGTCGTCGCGTGGTGGGTCGTTGCCGGTGGCCAAGGCCGTGGACGTGAAGGCGCGTACCGAGCGCGACCAGGCGGCGACCGACCAGCCGAAGGGCGCACAGGGCCGTGCTGAGACCGCACTGAAGCCGACGGCCGAGAAGCCGCAGACTGACAGGACGCACGGTGCTGCCGCGCAGCCGGGCAAGTTGAAGGGTGCTCAGGGCGGAACGGGGACGGTCGCGAAGGGTGCGTCGGAGACGGCGTCGCAGGGGGCCTCGGACAAGGCTGCTGAGAAGGCGGCGGAGAAGGCGCCCGGGCAGGCACCGGAGCAGCTGGCCGCCGAGCGCCGCGACCGCGTGGCCGCGCTGGCGCGCCGCAACCGTGAGAAGCAGTCTCCGAAGGACGAGCCGCGTCGCCGTGTGTACCGGGACGAGGACGAGCTGGCCGCAGGCCGGACCGGAGCTGCGGGCCAGGGGCGCGGGAAAGGCACCGTGAAGGGGCTCGCGAAGGACGAGAAGGCGACGGGCGAGACGGCGAAGGACGAGGAGGCGGTGAAGCCGAAGTCGACGAAGCCGAAGCCGAACTTCGACGCGATCGTCGCGACCCGCGACCCGCGCGCCGGGACCGGCGCCGCCGACGGCCTCGAGAACGCTCGGAGAGGTGCCGTCCGCCGGGGACGGGCCGACGTCGAGGACCAGGGCGATGGCGCCGGGAACGGCCCCCACTCCGCGGGCCGGCAGGGGAGCGCTGGCGAGGACGGCCCCGGTCGTCCGCGTCCGCGCCGTGCGCGGTGAGGTGCTGCTGCCGTTCCGGGAGCGGGGCTTACAAGGGAGTGGGCGCCGGGAACGGGCGCGCTCACAAGGCAACGGGCGCCGGGAGCGGGGCTTGCAAGGCAACGGGCGCCGGGAGCGGGGCTTGCGTGTATCGAAGTTGGGTCGCAGGGGGCCTGAGTTCTACGAATCGGCCCAACTTCGATACACGGACAACCTCACACGTGGGCGGCATTCTGCCTCTGAGGTGCGCACACCGAGCGCGCTGCCGGTGTACCGCCGGTTGTCCACAGATTCCGGCCACCTGCTCAACGGTGCGACTGCACGAACCAGAGTGGAGCCATGTCTCGCTCTGCTCCGATCCCTGACGCCCTGCTCTGGAAGGCCTTCACCATCGCCGAGGCGGAGGCGGCCGGAGTGAGCTACCACCGGCTTCGCGGCCCCTCCTTCGAGAGGGTCGGGCACGGCCGGTACCGGTACATCGACTCGCAGCTCGTGCGTGCCGCCGCTGAGCAGACGGGCGTGGGCGATCAGGAGATCTATCGTTGGAGCCCGCTGGTGCCGCCGCCGTCAGCGGTCATGCTCCTCGAGATCCTGGCGCGGTGTCCGGACGCCGTGGTGTCCCATGCGACGGCGGCCCGACTCCGGAACTTCTGGCTGCCGTCTCGGCTGGTTGCGGACGACCGGCTGCATGTGACGCGGTCGAGAAGCCGTGGAGTCCTCAAGGACCGGTGGGTGGTCACCCACCGCAGCGACCTGCCGGGGCACCATTCCACGCCACTGGTCCTCGTCGGCCACAGCATCAGGGTGACTGCCCCGGAACGGCTCTGGACGGAGCTGGCGACGGAGCTGACCGACGACGAGCTCGTCATCCTCGGCGACCACCTCATCCGCAGGAGCGGCAGGAGCCGGAGGGCCGTGCGAGAGAAGGGTCCTCACCTCCTGGAGAGGTTTCGCCAGGCACTTGACAGCCCAGGAGCGCGGCCACAGCGGCGCAGGCTTCGTGCAGCGCTGCAGCGCATCAGGATCGGAGCCGACTCGCCCAAGGAGACCGAGCTTCGGTTGGCCCTCATCGCCGCCGGACTGCCCGAGCCGGAGCTGCAGATCGAAGAATGGGACGCAGACTACTCCGCGGACTTCCCCGCGACTGCAGACATGGGATGGCGGAGCGCCAAGCTCGTCCTCCAGTACGAGGGCGCCCATCACAGCCACCGGATCGATGAGGACGTTCGCCGGGATGCGGTGTTCCAGCGCAAGAGGTACACCGTGATCCGAGTGTCTGCATCCGATGCCAAAGACGGGTTCCGCGGAGTCATCGCCCGGGTCCGCGCGCTTCTGGGCGCGGAGCGACAGGCGGGCTGAGGCTCCGCCGACGACCGCCTCGATCGAACGTGTGCGGAGCATCGCAGGTGTGCCGGACGTCGTTGATCGTGGGTGTGCCGGACGCCGTGGGTGTGCCGGACGTCGTGGGTGTGCCGGACGTCGTCGATCCTGGGCGTGCCGGACGTCGTGCGTGTATCGAACTTGGGTCATGTGGGGCCCTGGAGGCCGAATCCGGGCCAACTTCGATACCCGCAACGAGAGGGGTCGGGGGCCGTCCGGCGCTGCGCCGTGCGAGAAGGCACCCAGCCTTCGGGCCCAGCCCCACTCAGCCTGCGAGCCGACTCGGCTCAGCCGCCGAGGCCGCCGATACCTCCCATGGTCTTGGTGAACTCAGCCTGGCACACGGCCTCGGACTTGAGGGTGAGGGCCTGGCGGAGGCACTCGTCGTAGGCGCTGGCGGCCTCCCAGAACAACAGTGGTGTCAGCGAGGCCACCGCCACGAATGTGCCGAGGGCCAGCCCGGCGCCCAGCATGACGCGCAGGAACCCGGGCTTCGTGAGCTTTCCGGCGCGCATCCAGGCCACGAAGCCCACAGCCACCGCGCCCACCGCGAACGGTGCGGCCAGCAGCTTCCAGGGCAGCAGCAGGTCCATCGCGAGGATGGTGCACAACAGCAGGCCGCACTGCCACAGCAGCAGCCGTCCGACGTTCTTGCGGAGCTTCAGCTCCTCGGCCTCGTTCGCAGGCTTGCCGGAGCCGTTCTTCCCAGACCTGTTCCTGCCGGGCCAGCCGCCACCGGCCGGCCCACCAGGCCCACCAGGCCCGCCACCGGCCGGCCCGCCACGCTCACCAGGCCCGCCGTTCCCGGGACCTCCGCCCTGACCGCCGGGCTCTGCGGACCTGCTGGAGGCAGGGTCCTGCCCGGGCTTCTGCGGCGGGTCGGTGTGCGGACCTGCGGGCGGCGTGGGAGCGGACACGCTTCCACCCTACGATGAAGGCATGCGCATCGTTGCTCTCGTCTCCGGTTCCGGCACCAACCTGCAGGCTGTCCTCGACGCCGTCGCGGGCGGCCACCTGCCTCTCGAGATCGCCGCGGTCGGCGCGGACGTCCCGGGCGTGCAGGGTCTGGCCCGGGCGGAGGCGGCCGGGGTTCCCACGTTCACGGTCTCTGTGAAGGACCACGCGGACCGGGACGCCTGGAACGTCGCGCTCGCCGACGCCGTCGCCGCCTATGAGCCGGACCTCGTGGTCTGCTCGGGCTTCATGCGGATCCTCGGCGCCGGGTTCCTGGAGCGCTTCGCCGGCCGCATCGTGAACACGCATCCGGCCCTGCTGCCGTCCTTCCCGGGCGCGCACGGCGTCCGCGACGCCCTGGCCTACGGCGTGAAGGTCACCGGCTGCACGGTCCACTGGGTCGATGCCGGCGTGGACACCGGCCGCATCATCGCGCAGGCGGCCGTCCCGGTCATGGACACAGACACCGAGGACGAGCTCCATGAGCGCATCAAGGTGCAGGAGCGCGCCCTGCTGGTCCGCGTTCTCGGCGACTTCGCCGCCCGGCACGCCGCCGGCGAGACTGTCAGCGCCTGACCGCCCGCCACGCCGCCGGCGAGACTGTCAGCGCCTGACCGCCCGCGCCTGACCTCGCCCGCTCACCAGCCGCGCTGGTACTGCCGCACGGCCCGGTTCCGCTCGCGGGCGTTGAATGCGGCCACCTGCAGGGGCAGGGTGACCAGGTCCCAGACCACCACGAGGCCCCAGATGATGAGGGGGATCCAGCCGATGAGGATCGCGGCGGTCGCGGTGCCGACGCCGAACAGCACGGCCAGCGTGATGCCGGTGATCCACTTGCCGAGGTACATGCGGTGCACGCCCAGCCACCCGAGCAGCACCAGCAGGACGTAGGCGAGCACGACGCTGCGTCCCGCCTGGACGATCACGGTCGGCGGCTGAGGGTAGGTCATGGTCCGCGATTCTAGGTGTACCCGGCCATCACGTTGATGACACTCGTTGAGCGGGAGTCTTGCCCCCAAGC
>NZ_FUKP01000052.1:0-3786 GCF_900163825.1 Micrococcus lylae
GGGGCTCGTCTCCTCGGACGCCGGCAGCTACGCGATCAGCGGTGCGGCCATCGCCGTGGGGCTGTGGCGCGCGCTCGCCGCGTTCCGGCGGTGGAGCCGCTCCGGCTTCTGAATCCGTCGTCCTCGCCGCGCCCGGCCGTCAGCCGATCCCGAGCCGTGTGCGCTCGGCGGCCAGCACCTGGCGGGCCAACTCGGTGTCCGTAATGTCCACGGCCTCCGGGGCGGCATCGCGCAGGGAGGACTCACGGGCGTGCTCGTCGAACACCACACGTTTGGCCTCCAGCCGCTCGGCCAGCACCCGGTCCACGCCCTCCTCGGACACGAGCCGGTGCACCTGCACGCGGTGCAGCTGCCCCATCCGTTGGACGCGGGCGATCGCCTGGTCCTCCGCCGCAGGCGTCAACTGCGGTTCACAGAGCACCACCACAGAGGCGGCCTGGATGTTCAGGCCCACCCCTCCGGCCGCGGTCTGTGCCAGCAGCACCGTACCGGCCGGCGCCGCGCCGAACCCGTCCACCAGCCGCTGGCGGGCGTCAGGGGGCACTGCGCCGGTGAGTGGCCCGCGGACGGGCACGCCGGCGCGCTCCAGCTCCCGCCGGCACACCTCGAGCACGCCCAGGAACGCACTGAACACCAGCACCCGCTGCCCGGCCTCGGCCGCCCCGGCCACGATGTCCAGCAGCCGCTGCACCTTCTCTGACCGTGCACCGGCCAGGAACGCCGCCTGGCGCAGCCGCGCGAACGTCCCGTCCGCCACGGTCTGCCGGTACTGGTCCTCGTCAGCCGCGGAGAACGGCACGAGCTCCTCCACCTCGATCGCCTCCGGCAGCTCCACCAGCACGTCCTCCTGGTTACGGCGCAGGTACCACGGGGCCACGGCCTCCCGAAACGCCGGGCCGGCCATCCCCTCCGTCCGACGCTCGAGCTCTTCGTCCAGGATCCCCAGCAGAGCCCGGAACTCCTCGAGCCGGCTCAGCAGGGGAGTGCCGGTCAGCAGCACCACGTGCTCGGTGCGGGAGGCCAGGGCCCGCACGCGGGCCGACCGCTGGGCAGAGGTGTTCTTCGCATAGTGCGCCTCGTCCACCACCAGGGCCTGCGGCGCCAGCACGGCGGCCGCCTCCGACCGTTGCCCAGGGCGGTCCCGGTCCCCCATCACGGCTCCGAGCGAGCCGAAGGACGTCACTGCGACACCGCCCTCACGCCGCCAGGCGGCCAGGCCCGCAGACCGGGCCGGGCCATGCAGACGGTGAGCCGGCACCTGCGTGTGCTGCTCGATCTCCCGCATCCAGTTCGGCACCACCGCTGCCGGGCACACCACCAGCATCCGCCGGGCCCCCTGCGCCCACAGGTGCGCAAGCGCCGCCAAGGCCTCCACGGTCTTGCCCAAGCCCATCTCATCCCCGATCAGCACTCGGCGCTGCACCAGCACGAACCGAGCGGCAAAGTCCTGGTACCCGCGCAGGGAGGTGTGCTCGGACATCGCGGAGCGGTCCAACGGCTGGGCACGCACGGCCTCCACCACATCCTCCGGCAGCATGCCCTCTGCGCGGCGCGAGTCCGCGGCCACCAGCTCCAGCTCCTCCAGCAGTGCGGCGAACACCGCCGGCCGTGCCGCCACATCCGCCCAGGCATCCTCCGTCTCTCCCACCGGACGATCCGGATCCGGCAGCCCGTCTGCGAACTCATGGACCTGCCGCACGCCCTCCCGGAACTGTGCCGCCGTCATATCCCCGGCGGAGACAAGCAGATGCGTGGCACCCTCATACAGGGCCCGTGCCGCGGGGGCCAAGGCCGCAGCCAAGGCCAGCTGCCGGGCCCGGTGGTGCACCGGACGCACCGGCTCCCAGGCGCGCAGCCGGTGCACCAGCTCGGTCAGCGGGCCATGCGGAGCGGCATCCTCGTGGCCGGGGTCCAGCGCCACGGACACCTCCTCCCGCACCTGCCCGTGCAGCCCGAGCGCAGCCGCCGCACACCGCTCCGCCATGACCGCGCCGATGCCCGGGTACCGCTGCAACTCCTCACGCCGCACGAACGCCTCCCACGCCGTGTCCACCCCCGCCTCCCGCAGTCGCTGCACGGGGATCCGCCCCTCGGTGACGTCCCTCAGGACCTCCACCGGCATCTGCTGCAGCCGCTCCCGGGCCAGGCTATGGACCACCCTGTCCCCGGCAGCCAACACGAGCCGGCGGCGCTCGGCCTCCGTGCGCACCGCGTGCTCCACGCGCATCCCGTCCTCGGCGAGCCCGGGCAGCTCTGCCGCACCCAACAGAGTCGGTGCCGCACCGATGCCGTCCACGTGCTCGTGCAGCCGCAACCGTCCGTCCGCGGCGGCCTGCATCAGGGCGTGTCCGTCCGGCAGGACGCCCCGGCCCGGGCGGATGCGCTCGAGCATCGCCTCCACGGCATTGCGCATGCCCTCGTGGTGGAAGGCGACCAGCCGGTGGGCCGCCGCCTCTGCCGCTGCCCGCCGCCGACCGCCGAGCAGCACCCGCCGCCAGGACAGCAGCGGGGCCACGGCCGCCGCGTCCTCATCCGGACCCTGGAGCAGCGACTCCACCGACGCCCGCTGTCCCCCGTCCAACGGCACCATCCGGTTCCAGTTTTCCAAGGCCTGCAGCAGAGGCGCGTCCTCCGGGTGCAGGGGAAACAGCCGCCATGCCGTGCTCTCGCCGTTGCGCACCTCAAGGACCCGGCTGGACAGGGCCGCGGCGGCCCCGTCCCGGGCAGCCGCCACGGCCGAGCGTGCTTGGACGATCTCCCGCGCCGTCGCGGACCAGGCGGTGACCTCGTGGATGATGCGGCGCAGACGCTCACGTTCGGGCAGGCTCATCCCTCCATTGTGGAGGTGGCGTCCCACACCGCTCCTATCCTGTCCGCCCACCCTCTAGGATCGAGGTGTCCGAGCCCTGGACGCCCGCTGTGTGCCCCGAGGAGGCCTGCCATGACGAGCCCGATGACCGAACAGCAGTGGACCGACAAGTTCACCGCGGACCACGGCCGCGAGCCCACCCTGTCCGAGTACCGGGCAGCGAAGTCCGCCGGCGAGTTCAGCGAGCCCGCAGCGACGGCCGCACCGGGGACGGCTTTCCCCAACCGCCTCCGAGGCATACCGGCCGTCTACGAGTACCTCCCGCTCATCCTCGCCGGCCTCGGCGGCCTCGCCATCCTCTGCCTGTTCCTGCCCGTCCTCACCGCGCTGGGGGAGAGCGCCAACTGGTTCTCCACCGGCTTGAAGGAAGAGGGATACCTGCTGCTGGTGTCCTTCCTCCTGCTCATCGGCGCCGGGGCCCTGCTCTGGTTCAAGCGCGTCACCTGGGTGCGCATGACCACCGGCGGCCTCGCCGTGCTCGTCGGCATCTTCGCGACCGTGGACGGCTTCGCCAACATCAACCACTTCAGCAACACCCCGTGGGTCAGCCCCGGCATCGGCCTGTACATCATCGGCCTGCTCGGCCTGGCCATGATCGCCGGAGGCGTCCTGTGCTTCCTGCCGGCCGCCGAACGGCACCTCGGGCAGGGACAGCAGCGCCACGCCGTCACCCAGCCCATCGCCTGACCCAAGCCGGTCGAACCCGGTGACCTCACCGGCGGCAGCGAGCGGCCGCCGTCGAGAAACGCAGGAGGGGAATCCATGACGCAGGACGACCACCACACCACGGCCGAGGAGTGGGAGAGGGCGAAGGCCGAGCAGGCCCGCCAGGACGCCCGCCGGCGGAAGAACCGAGGCGCGGGCGCCCGGCCCCGGAGCCTCGGCCGGGACCTCTGGGACTGGATCTGCGGCTGGGG
>NZ_FUKP01000016.1:0-2232 GCF_900163825.1 Micrococcus lylae
CGGTCAGCACTCCTTGATCCTGACGGATCCAGGAGCCACGAAGAAGGTAACGGGGGATGCGGCGAGCGACGCTGGAAACACGATAGCTGCCACTTCCCTGCATGACCGATGAGACTGACAGTTCGACGAACGGAGCGAAGGTGACACGCCGTCGATTTGACATCGTGCAATACGCTTGTAGTGCGAGTACGCGAATAACACGCCAGTTCATCCAGTGCGTGCATCTCCAGGAAGGGAGCAGACCGATGACGACTGCGACGACCGTCCAGGATGTTGCCGCCTACATCCTGGAGAAAAGCGGGCCGATGACGGCTATGAAGCTGCAGAAGCTTTGCTACTACTCTCTCGCTTGGCACATGACATGGGAGGATCGGGCCTTGTTCCCCGAGAGGGTACAGGCTTGGGCGAACGGCCCCGTGATTGTCGATCTCTACGCCAAGCACCGTGGACAGTTCATGCTTGATGCCCCATGGGATTCGGGGGATTCGTCTGCGTTGGATGATGGAGAGCGTTCCTCCATTGATGCGGTGCTGTCAACGTATGGCAAATTCACTGCTTCGCAGCTTAGCGACATGACGCACCGTGAGAAGCCATGGATTGACGCCCGCGCCGGTGTTGCCGAGGGCGCGCGGAGCCGCAACGAGATTACCCTGGGCGCTATCCACGAGTACTACTCCGGGCTCTAAATGGCCCGGCGATCGTCCAAGCGCCCCAAGCGCACCAAGGTTCCCGTTCCTCCCGGAGGCTGGCAGGCCGCCTCGAAGAAGGTTCCAGTCATCTCGGAGGGGCCGCAGGAGGGGAAGGTTCCCCGGCCACTGCACGTCGATAATGAAGAGATTCAGCGGCGTCATCTTGTATGGCGATTCAGTGACGCCGACACAGGCGGTGAATGGCCCATTAGTGCCATTTCCCCCGAGCATATGGCAATGCTGATCTCAAAGATGGCTTCTTTTGAGTCAATGGAGATTGGCGAAATTTTCAAGCCCGGCGCTCAGCTGGGGAAGAAGTATCCGCTAGCCAGCCTCCCCTCGCACACTCTGGCGCGCCTCCGCGATTTGGAGCGCGACGATGAAGACGAAATCGCGCGGTTGCGTTGCACAGGCTCAACTCGCCTTTTTGGGTTCCTCAGGGAACACGTCTTTCATGTGATCTGGTGGGACCCCGAGCACCGTGTATACCCAAGTGCCAAGAAGCATACGTAGATACTGCAAGGGCCGTCCCCCTCGCGGGAGGGTTGGGGCCGTTTGGTGGCTCCGGGACACGGGTGGTGTTCTACTGCCAGGGCTGGACTAGAGAGGTAGTCGCCAGGCCCCTACGGGGCTAGCGGAGCCCTACGGGCCCAGGTCTCCCGGTCCCGCACTCCAGTCGACCCTCCGCCCCCGCTCTGCGACATTCGCCCACGGCAAATAGACCCCCGTGTTTCGGAGCGTCTGTTGCTATGGCCCTGGATACGCCGTCGACTGGAGTTCCCTCGCCCGGCGGTTCGGACGATTCGGGAGGGGTGTCACTGCGCCTGAGTTGATTAGCAGCTCGGTAGGCTTTCCATGCTGGAGGCTCACGCTGTGACCTCGTGCCGCCCACCGGCGTTGCGACGATGGGCAGGGCGCGGCCCCGCGTACCGGGGCCGGAGGCTCTAGGGCACGCCCTGGCCGGAGAAGGTACGCCACAGGGCATGGACCGTGGGGCCGATGACACGGTGCTCACGAGTCGCCCACAGGTCTACAGGCACGTCCTCGCCGGGCAGGTGAACCCGATACGTACCGGAGGCGTCGCAGTGTGTGTGCGCGTGAATGGTGCCGTCCTGGCCGACCATGACTTCGGCGTACATGTCGCCGTGGTGGGCGCGTCCAGTGTCCGCGAGGGGAGCGGGGTCCGTATCGGGGCGCGCGCCGATCTGCGCGAGGACGCGGGCGGCGTCGTCCGTGTAGTAGCCGCCCATTGTCAGCACGCCCCTACAAGGACAGACGGGGTCGAAAGAAGAAAGAAGCCCGCCACCGTGAGCACCACCGATCTGGCGGTGCGGGCGACGGGCTGGAGAATGCCGGGGAGGGTGCGGGTAGGCTGAGACATGACTTCACGCGCTTTCGTGGGGTCCACACCCCCCAGACGGTTGCCGCCGTCGCGGGGGTCTTCTTCTGTCCACCGCCTGACCGGGACGGTCTGCGCCTCACATAATGGGCTCTTCACAATCGAGGGTGTAGACGGGGGGCTCGGGGAAGTGGCGCGTCGATA
>NZ_FUKP01000014.1:0-124265 GCF_900163825.1 Micrococcus lylae
GTGAAGACACGCCCTCTTCCCTGCCCGACTCCTGGCGAGGACTCACCCTCACGGAACCCGTGTCGGCCAGGGAAGAGGGCGTGTCTTCACCAGTCGGCACCGGGAGCAGGGCCGACAGCACCGTCCGGGCGGCCCGGCCCGACCCGCGGCCCGGACCCGTTCGCCCGGCCCGTGCCCAGGACCCCTCCACACGGAACGAGGGCCCTCACCCGTTTCCGGGTGAGGGCCCTCGTCGTCTGTGGGAACCTCAGCGGTCACCCCGGCGCCTGGCTTCAGGCGTTGGGACGCTTGCCGTGGTTCGCGCCGGACTTGCGGCGGTCGCGGCGCTTGCGGGCACGCTTGCTCATCTGCGCACCTCCTTCTCAGTTGCGAACTTCACCATTCTTCCACACCACGGCGGGGTCGCCGGTCGGGAGGAACGTGCACCTGTCACGGTGCGGGCTGTCGGGACGTCACACACCCCGTGAAGGGGGCGGCCGTCGTCGTGATGCTCCGGCCGGGGCCAGCCGAAGGGACAGGATCAGGCGGTCGGCTCCGGGACGCCGAGCCACTGGTACCAGCCGCGGTGCAGCACCAGCCAGGCGATCAGGCCGTGGCCGGCCTGGCCTGGACGGCCCTGGCCGGCGGCCAGGTCCGAGCGCCACTGCTCGTGGGACACCAGCGGGGTGAAGGTGTCCACGTAGACCGAGTGACGGCGGTCCGCGACGTCCGCGTAGGCGACGTTCAGCTCGGCCAGGCGCTGGTTGCGCTCCTCGTCCAGGGACGGGGTCGGACCCACCACGAGGGTGCGGATGTCCTTCTGCGCCGCCGAGTCCAGGATGTTGGCCAGGTTCAGGCGGGACCGGGCCGTGGACGAGGCGTCCAAGTCCAGGTCAGCGTCGGACAGGGCCACCACGAGACGGTTCTCGGTGGTGTCGTCGAAGCGGCGCGAGGTCTCGGTCCACCAGCGTTCGTTGAGCTGCTCGGTGGTCTCGTGCGGCACGGCCAGCACATAGTTCTCCAGGCTCACGTCCGGGGCGCTGGTGCGGGCCAGGACGCGTCCCCACCAGCCGATCGCACGGGGGTCGCCGGCGCCGGCCAGGAGCTGGTCGCCGACGGCGGCGATGCGGATCTGGCGAGTGTCCACTGGGGGACTCCTTCTCGTTCTGAAGCGGTGTACGGGTGTCTGTCCGGCTGTGCCGCGGCCCGGCCCCGTGGGAACGGAGCCGGACCGCGGCACTCACATGGAGCGGGTCAGAGGCCGAAGACGGCCTTCTGCAGGACCTCGGCCTCCTCGTCGTGGCGGCCCTTGGTGCCGGCGGAGGTCGCGGCCAGCGCCGGGCGGGAGGCGAGGGTGACCTCGCGGTCCAGCTGAGGCACCAGGTTCAGGGCCATGAACGGCCACGGACCCTGGTTGGCCGGCTCGTCTTGCGCCCAGACGACCTCGGCGTCCGGGTACTGGGCGAGCTGCTCCTTGATCTCCTCGGCCGGCAGCGGGTACAGCTGCTCGACGCGCACGATCGCCGTGGACTCGTCGCCCTCCTTCGCGCGACGCGCGACGAGGTCGTAGTACAGGCGGCCGGAGACCAGGACGACACGCCGGACGTCCTCCGCCTTCACGGACGTGTCCGGGATGACCGGCTGGAAGCCGCCCTCGGTGAAGTCCTCCACGGAGCAGGCGGCGGCCTTCAGGCGCAGCAGCTGCTTCGGGCTGAACACGATCAGCGGCTTGCGCGGGCGGGCGTATGCCTGCTCCCGCAGCACGTGGAAGTGGTTCGCACCGGTGGACGGGTTCACCACGCGCATGTTGTCCTCCGCGCACATCTGCAGGAAGCGCTCGATGCGGGCGGAGGAGTGGTCCGGGCCCTGGCCCTCGTAGCCGTGCGGCAACAGCAGCACGATCGACGAGGTCTGGGACCACTTCTGCTCGGCGGAGGAGATGAACTCGTCGATGATCGTCTGGGCGCCGTTGACGAAGTCGCCGAACTGGGCCTCCCAGAGCACGAGCGCGTCGGAGCGCTCCACGGAGTAGCCGTACTCGAAGCCGAGGGCGGCGTACTCGGACAGCAGCGAGTTGTAGACCCAGAACTTGGCACCGCCGCTGGCGAGGTCCTTGAGCGGGGTCCACTCGTCGTCGGTGGCGCGGTCATGGAAGACCGAGTGGCGCTGGGTGAAGGTGCCGCGCTGCGAGTCCTGGCCTGCCAGGCGCACGGACACGCCCTCCTTCAGCAGCGAGCCGAAGGCGGCCAGCTCGGCGAAGCCCCAGTCGATGCCGCCGTCCACGGCCATCTTGGCGCGCTTCTCCAGCAGGGAGGTGAGCTTCGGGTGGACGGTGAACCCCTCCGGGGTGGCCAGGTGGGCCTCGCCGATCTCGCGCAGCAGCTCCGCGGAGATCGCGGTGCCCTCCGGGGCCTGCGGCAGCCGGTCCTTCTCACCGGCCGGCTCGATGCCCGTGCCGACCACCGGGATGGCGCCGGTGTGCACGGCGTGGGTCTCGGCGAAGGCCTGCTCCAGGCGCTGCTGGTAGTCCTTCAGCGCCGAGTCGGCCTCCTCCTGGGTGATGTCGCCGCGGCCCACCAGGGACTCCACGTACAGCTTGCGGGTCGAGCGCTTCTTCTCGATCAGGTTGTACATGCGCGGCTGCGTCATCGACGGGTCGTCGCCCTCGTTGTGACCGCGGCGGCGGTAGCAGATGAGGTCGATGACCACGTCCTTGTGGAACCGCTGGCGGTACTCGAACGCCAGGCGGGCCACGTGGACCACGGACTCCGGCTCGTCACCGTTCACGTGGAAGATCGGCGCCTGGATCGTCTTGGCCACGTCCGTGGCGTACACCGAGGAGCGGGCCTGGGACGGCGGGGTGGTGAAGCCCACCTGGTTGTTCACGATCACGTGCACGGTGCCGCCGGTCCGGTAGCCGCGCAGCTGGGACAGGCCGAGGGTCTCGCCCACCACGCCCTGGCCGGCGAACGCGGCGTCGCCGTGCACCAGGATCGGGAGCACGGAGAAGGAGTCCGGGCTCTCGGAGCCGCGGTTGAGGCGGTCCTGCTTCGCGCGGGCCACACCCTCCAGGACCGGGTTCACGGCCTCCAGGTGGGACGGGTTCGCGGCCAGGTACACCTTGGTGCGGTTGCCGGCGTCGGACACGAAGGTGCCCTCGGTGCCCATGTGGTACTTCACGTCGCCGGAGCCGGAGGCGCCGCCCGGGGTGGCGCCCTCGAACTCGCGGAAGACCTGGGCGTAGGTCTTGCCGGCGATGTTGGTCAGCACGTTGAGGCGGCCACGGTGGGCCATGCCGATGGTGACCTCGTCCAGGCCGGAGTCGGCTGCCTCGGAGAGCACGCCGTCCAGCAGCGGGATCAGGGACTCGCCGCCCTCGAGGGAGAAGCGCTTCTGGCCGATGTACTTCGTCTGCAGGAAGGTCTCGAACGCCTCGGCGGCGTTGAGGCGGCCGAGGATGCGCAGCTGCTCCTCACGCGTGGGCTTGGCGTACGGGCGCTCCAGCTTGTCCTGGAACCAGGCGCGCTCGGACGGGTCCTGGATGTGCATGTACTCCACGCCGATGGTGCGGCAGTAGGCGTCGCGCAGCACGCCGAGGATGTTGCGCAGGGACAGGACGGACTTGCCGCCGAAGCCGCCGGTGGGCCACTCGCGGTCCAGGTCCCACAGGGTCAGGCCGTGCTCGAGGACGTCGAGGTCCGGGTGGGAGCGCATCGTGTACTCGAGCGGGTCCACGTCCGCCATGAGGTGGCCGCGGTCGCGGTAGGCGTGGATGAGCTGCTGCACGCGGGCGACCTTGCCCACCTGCTCCTCCGGGTTGACCTGCATGTCCTGGGCCCAGCGGACGGGCTCGTAGGGGATGCGCAGGTCTTCGAAGAGGTCGTCGTAGAAGTCCTGCTCGCCGAGCAGCAGGCCGTGGACGATCTTGAGGAACTCGCCCGACCCGGCGCCCTGGATGACACGGTGGTCGTAGGTCGAGGTCAGGGTGATCGTCTTGGAGACGGCCAGGTCGTTGAGGGTGGACTCCGAGGCGCCCTGGAAGGCGGCGGGGTAGGTGAGGGCGCCGACGCCGATGATGGCGGCCTGACCCTTGGACAGGCGCGGCACGGAGTGCACGGTGCCGATGCCGCCCGGGTTGGTCAGGGAGACCGTGGTGCCGGCGTAGTCGTCCATGGTGAGCTTGTTGGCGCGGCCGCGCTTCACCAGGTCGTCGTAGGCGTTCCAGAACTCGAGGAAGTTCATGGTCTCGGCGGCCTTGATGTTAGGCACCACGAGGGAGCGGGTGCCATCCGGCTTCGGCAGGTCGATGGCGATGCCGAAGTTCACGTGGGGCGGCTCCACCATGGTGGGCTTGCCGTCCCGCTCTTCGTAGGTGACGTTCATGGACGGCATCTGCCCGAGGGCCTTGACCACGGCATAGCCGATGAGGTGGGTGAAGGAGACCTTGCCGCCGCGGGAACGGGCCAGGTGGCTGTTGATGACCACGCGGTTGTCGATCAGCAGCTTGGCCGGCAGGTCGCGGACGGTGGTGGCGGTCGGCATGGACAGGGAGGCGTCCATGTTGGAGGCGACGGCCTTGGCCATGCCCTTGAGGACGGTGGCCTTCTCCTGCTTCTCCTCAGCGGACTTCTCGGACGCGGTCGGCTCGGACGGCACGGCCTTGGAGGTGGAGGAGGACTTCTTCACGCCGGAGGCCGACTTCTTCGCGGCGGGCGTGGCCGCTGCGGAGGAGGACTTCTCCGGGGCCTTCTTGCCCGGGTCCTCTGCGGGGGAGGCCTCCTTCTTCGCGGCGGGCTTCTCGGCCTTCTTCTCTGCCGGCTTCGCCTCCTTCTCCGCGGCGGCGGGCTGGGTGGCCTCGAGCCGTGCGAAGATCTGGGCCCACTGGGAGTCCACGGACGTCGGATCCGACTGGTACTTCCGGTAGATCTCGGCGACGAGCCTCTCGTTGCCCGGGAACTCTTCGGCGAGTCGGTCGGTCGTGAGCTCTGGCACTGTGTAACGCCTCTTCTCTGATGATGCTTGGTCAGCGGTGCACGGAGCGGCGCCGGGAGGCGCCGACCGTGTCCACGGTCGGCCCCGCGGGGTCGGCCATGCGGCCGCGATCTCACTCCTGCCGGTGCCGCCTGCCGGGCACGCGCCGTTTCGCGCGCGCACGGCCGGCGGGACAGGTGAATCGCCTTCTGTCCATCATAGTGTTCTCCGGGCGCGTTCTGACCATCTGACAGCCGCCTCTGCCCGCACGCGGGGCGGGCCTCGCCGGCGTGGGTGATCTGGGACACTGGCTCCATGCGATTTCTGACCCCGCCGACCTCGGACCTCACCTACTCGGACGTCTTCCTGGTGCCCTCCCGCTCCTCGGTGACGTCCCGCATGGACGTGGACATCTCCCCCGACGACGGCACCGGCACCACCATCCCCCTCGTCGCCTCGAACATGACCGCCGTGACGGGCCGCCGGATGGTGGAGACCATGGCCCGCCGCGGCGGCCTGGGCATCCTGCCGCAGGACGTGGACGTGGAGGTGATCTCCGAGGTGACGGCCCGCGTGAAGGCGGCCCACCCGGTGCTGGACACCCCGCTCACGGTGGGCCCGAAGGCGCCGCTGCTGGATGCGATCCACCTCTTCGACCGCCGGAACCACGACGCCGTCTGCGTGGTGGACGACGACGGCCGCCTCCTCGGCCTGCTCTCCCGCGCGGACTGCGAGGGCAAGGACCGGTGGGCCGCGGTCGGCTCCGTCATGGCCCCGCCCGTCCTGGTGCTCACCGCCGACGAGGTGCCCTCCGGCACCCCGGAGCAGATCGCCTCCTCGGCGCGGTCCGCCTTCGACCGCATGGCCGAGGCCCGCGTGCGGCTCGCCCCGGTCGTGGAGCAGGGGGACGACGACGGCCACGGACGCCTCGTGGGCGTCCTCACCGACCGCGGGGCCGTCCGGTCGACCGTGTTCGTCCCCGCCCTGGACGGCCGGGGCACCCTCCGCGTCGGCGCCGCCGTGGGCATCAACGGTCCGGTCCGGCAGAAGGCCCGTGACCTCGTGGACGCGGGCGTGGACGTGCTCGTGGTGGACACCGCGCACGGACACCAGGCGACCATGCTGCAGGCCCTGGACACGGTCCGCTCCGAGGTGGACGGCGTGCCCGTGGTGGCCGGCAACGTGGTGACGGCGGACGGAGTGCGGGACCTGGTCTCCGCCGGAGCGGACATCGTCAAGGTCGGCGTGGGACCGGGGGCGATGTGCACCACCCGGATGATGACGGCGGTCGGGCGCCCCCAGTTCTCGGCCGTGCTCGAGTGCGCCGCGGCGGCCCGGGAGCGCGGCGCCCACGTGTGGGCGGACGGCGGCGTGAAGCACCCGCGGGACGTGGCGCTGGCCCTGGCCGCCGGAGCGAGCCAGGTGATGGTCGGCTCCTGGTTCGCCGGAACGCTGGAGTCGCCGGGCGACGTGGTGGTGGGGCCGGACGGCCGCCGCTACAAGGAGAGCTTCGGCATGGCCTCGGCGCGTGCCGTGCAGCACCGCACCCGGCACGACGACGCGTTCAGCCAGGCCCGCAAGGCCATGTTCGAGGAGGGCATCTCCTCCTCCCGCATGTACATCGACCCCGCCCGTCCCTCCGTGGAGGACCTGCTGGACTCCATCACCTCGGGCGTGCGCTCCAGCCTCACCTACGCCGGCGCCACCACCCTCGCGGAGTTCCGCGAGCGCGCCGTGGTGGGCGTGCAGTCGGCCGCCGGCTACGAGGAGGGCCGTCCGGTCTCCGCGTCCTGGTGACCTGCGGCGCTGCCGGGACCGGAGGGGACCGCTCGTGCCACGTTCGTGCGCCCGCGTCCCGTGCGCGCACACGCGCGGCGCGCGGAAAATGAGGTGCTCTTCGGGCCGTATACTCATGGGCACTATGGACCAACACTGTTCTGTTGCGCCCACCCGCCATGTCGGCGTCGCCGACGCGGCCGGATCGGAGCCTTCCAGTCCCAGCGCATCTGACGCACCGCGCATCGCCATGACGTCCGGCGTCCCCGAGAGCGGGGGATGCTGACGATGGAGTGGATCCTCCTGGCCCTCGGCATGCTCCTGATCCTCGGCACCGGATTCTTCGTGGCCGTCGAGTTCTCGATGATCGCCATCGACGTCCCCACCGTCCAGCGCATGGTGGACGACGGGGACAAGGGGGCCGAACCGCTGCTGCGCTGCCTCAAGTCCCTGTCCACCCAGCTCTCGGCGTGCCAGCTGGGCATCACGCTGACGACCCTGCTCACCGGCTACGTCATGGACCCGGCCATCGGCGCCCTGATCGACGACCCGCTCGCCCAGCTCGGTGTCCCCGAGGCCGCCGTCCGGACCACGTCGCTCGTCATCGCCATGGTGATCGCGACCCTGCTGTCCATGCTGATCGGCGAGCTGATCCCGAAGAACCTGGCCATCGCCGAGCCGATGCGCCTGGGCCGGCTGATGGCCCGCCCGCAGCTGATGTTCACCGCCGTGTTCAAGCCGGCGATCGTCGTGCTGAACGGCTTCTCTAACAAGGTCCTGCACCGCATGGGCCTGGAGGCCAAGGAGGAGATCTCCGGCGCCCGCAGCCCCGAGGAGCTGTCCTCCCTGGTGCGCCGCTCGGCGCAGATGGGCACCCTGGACGAGCGCACCGCGACCTTCCTGGACCGCACGCTGCGCTTCGCTGACCGCACCGCGGCCGACGTGATGACCCCGCGCATCCGCATGGAGACGATCGGCGCGGACGACTCCATCACCGCCGTGCTGGACCTGGCCCGCTCCACGGGCTACTCCCGCTTCCCGGTGATCGGCGATTCCTCGGACGACATCCGCGGCGTGCTGCACGTGAAGAAGGCCGTGGCGATCCCGCTGGAGCGCCGCGAGGGCCTCACCGCGGGCTCGGTGATGACCGACGTCATCCAGGTTCCGGAGACCGTGCACCTGGACCAGCTGCTCACCGAGCTGCGGGAGGCGCCGCTGCAGGTGGCCGTGGTCCTGGACGAGTACGGCGGCACCGCCGGCATGGTCACCCTCGAGGACGTCGTCGAGGAGATCGTCGGCGAGGTCGCAGACGAGCACGACCGTGTCACCCCGGGCGTGCTCCAGACCGCCTCCGGCCGCTGGTACTTCCCGGCGGATCTGCGCCCGGACGAGGCGCACGCTCAGATCGCCGCCCTCGAGGTGCCGGAGGACGGTGCGTATGAGACCATCGGCGGCTTCATCATGGCCCGCCTCGGCCGCATCGCCCAGGTGGGCGACGTGGTCGAGATCGACGGCGGGTCCATCTCGGTGGAGCGCATGGAGGGTCGCCGTATCGAGCGCGTCCGGTTCGAGCCCGCGCCCGCCCGTGACGGGGAGGCGACCGCATGAGCGACGACGTGATGGGCCTGATCTGGCTCGTTCTCCTGCTGGCGGCCAACGCCTTCTTCGTGGGCGGCGAGTTCGCCGTCATGGGCGCCCGCCGCTCGCAGATCGAGCCGAAGGCCGACGCCGGCTCGCGCCAGGCGAAGGTCGCCCTGTTCGCCATGGAGCACGTCTCCCAGATGCTCGCGGTCTGCCAGCTCGGCATCACCGTGTGCTCCCTGCTGATCTTGAACGTGTCCGAGCCGGCGCTGCACCACCTGATGGTCGTGCCGATGGAGGCACTCGGGCTGCCGACGGGCGTCGCGGATGTCACCGCGTTCGTCCTGGCGCTGCTGATCGTGACCTTCCTGCACGTGACCCTCGGTGAGATGGTCCCGAAGAACGCCGCAGTGTCCTTCGCGGACAGGGCGGTCATGCTGCTGGCCACCCCGCTGGTGTGGCTGTCCAAGCTGCTGATGCCGATCATCTGGATCCTCAACCGCACCGCCAACCTCGCACTGCATGCCCTGGGCGTGGAGCCGAAGGACGAGGTGGCCTCCAGCTACACCCTCGAAGAGGTCCAGTCGATCGTGGCCGAGTCCACGAAGTCCGGCACCCTGGAGGACGAGTCCGGCGTGCTGCACTCGGCGCTCGAGTTCTCGGACAACACCGCCGGGGACGTCATGGTGCCGATCGACAAGGTCGTCACCGTCCCGGAGGGCATCTCCCCGGAGCGCTTCGAATGGAACGTCGGCCGCATCGGCTACTCGCGCTTCGCGGTGGACGACGGCGACGGCGGCCTCTCCGGCTACCTCCACCTCAAGGACGTGCTCACCGTCCCGCCGAGCGGCCATCAGCTGCCGGTGCCGGTGACGAAGGTCCGCTCGCTGGCCAACGTCCGCGCCGCGGACGAGGTCGAGGACGCGCTGGCTCTGATGCAGCGCACCGGTTCGCACCTGGCCCGCGTGATCGACGAGGACGGCGTGACCGTCGGCGTCCTCTTCCTCGAGGACGTCCTCGAGGAGCTCGTCGGCGAGATCCATGACGCCACCCAGTCCACCCGCCGGGTGCACCCCTCCTGAGGGTGACCCCCCGACGGCGGCCGCGTCGCCTGACGACGGCGAGCGGCCGTCGTCGTGCCCTCGCCGGCCGTCCGCCGCAGACGGCTGTGGGAGATCCCTCACGTCCGGGCGGCGGTGCCGCCTCCGCGGACGCGGGACCCCTGCCCGCAGTGCTATCGTTGCGAACGATTTTCATTCCCTCCGGTCGTGTTCGGCGCGCCGGACCCCCGTCACGGAAAGGCCTGCACGCATGTCTGTGTCCTCCGCCCGTCCATTCCTGGCCCTCACGGCCCTGCTGTCCGCCTCCGCTCTGGCGCTGACCGCCTGCGGCGGCTCCGATGAGCCGGGCCCGGGCGCCGAGGACAGCGGCGAGAGGGAGACCGTGGCGGTGGCGACCACCACCCAGCTGGGCTCCGTGCTGGACCAGATCGCGCAGTGCAACGGCGCCCAGGGCCTGTCCGTGATGGGGCCGGGCGACGACCCGCACGACTTCGCCGCCTCCTCCCAGCAGGTGGCCGAGATGGCCCGGTCCGGCCTGGTGTTCACCAACGGCCTGGGCCTGGAGGGCGGCATGGGCTCGGCCCTGCGCAACGCGGAGGCCGACGGCGCCGAGGTCGTGGAGGTGGCCCCGGAGGTCGACCCGATCCCCTTCGGCGCCGGCTCCGGCCACGACCACGACGACCACGGCGACCACGACGGGCACGACCACGGCTCGGAGGACCCGCACTTCTGGCTGGACGCCGCCCGCATGGCGAAGGCCGCGACCTTCATGGGCCAGACCCTGAAGGAGAAGACCGGGGATGAGAAGTACGCCGAATGCGGAGCCCAGGTCCACGACGAGCTGGTGAAGACCGACGAGAAGGTCCGCGAGATCCTCGCGAGGATCCCGGAGGACAAGCGGACCCTCATGACGGACCACGATGCCTACGGCTACTTCGCCGAGGCCTACGACTTCGTGGTCACCGGCGTGGTCGTCCCCGGCGGCTCCACCGACGGCAAGCCCTCCTCGCAGGCCCTGGCCGAGCTGACCGAGATCCTGCGCGACAACGGCGCCTCGGCGCTGCTGACCTCGGTGGGCACTCCGATGGCCGAGGTGACCTCCCTGTCCCAGGACAGCGACGGCATCCCGGTGGTCGAGCTCTACGAGGGCGGCATCGGTCCGCATGGCTCGGAGGCCGACACCTACGAGAAGGCCATGGTCTACAACGCCCAGAAGCTGGCCGACGAGCTCGGCGAGTGACCCGCGCGAGGGCACAGGCCCCGGCCGGGACCGCATCCACCCTCCGGAGAGGAGACCGCACATGGAATGGCTGACCGCGCCCTTTGAGCTCGGCTTCCAGCAACGGGCCCTGATGGGAGGGCTGATCGCGGCCGTCATGTGCTCCGTGGTGGGCACCTGGCTGGTGCTGCGCGGCATGAGCTTCTTCGGCGACGCCTTCGTGCACGGCGTGATGCCCGGCATCGCGACCGCCGTGCTGCTCGGCGGCAACGTCTACGTCGGTGCGGCCGTGGCCGCTCTGGTGATGCTCTCCGGCATCTCTCTGGTGCACCGGGCCACCACGCTCAAGGAGGACACGGCCATCGGCCTGCTGTTCGTGGGCATGATGGCGCTCGGCGTGGTCATCATCTCGATGTCCGACTCCTACACCGGGTCTCTGACGTCCATCCTGTTCGGAGACGCCCTGGGTGTGAGCGTCGAGCACCTGTGGATCCAGGGCGGCATCGCCGCGGCCGTGGTGCTGCTGGCCCTGCTGCTCTACCGCCCGCTGCTGACCCTGAGCTTCTCCGAGTCCAAGGCCCGGTCCCTGGGCATGCGCCCACAGCTGACCCACGTGCTGCTGCTCGTGATGATCGGCGCGGCCGTGATCGGCTCGTTCCAGGCCGTGGGCACCGTGCTGGTGTTCGGCCTGCTGGTCGGGCCCCCGGCCACCGCCGCCCTGGTCACCCGCACCGTCCCGGCGATGATGTTCACCGCCATGGTCCTGGGCGCCTTCTCCGTCACCCTCGGCCTGATCCTGTCCTTCCACCGGAACACCGCGGCCTCGGCCACCATGGCCCTGGTGCCGATCGTCCTGTTCTTCGTGGTGCTGACCGTGCAGGCCGTGCTGCGCCGCGGCCGCGGCCGGGGCCGCCGTGCCGGACGCCGCGCCGAACGCCGCGTGGCCGGGGACGCAGTGCTGACGCCCGCCGTCGAACCGACCGTGAAGGAGCCCACCGCATGAGCGCCGCGCACGCCCACACGCACCCGACCGGCGGCGCCCACCGCCTGCCCGGACCCGCCGATGAGCTGGCCTGCGGCCACGGTGTGGAGCTGCGCCACGGCGAGCATCTGGCCGTGCGCGCCTCGGACTTCTCGCTTCCGGCCGGGGGAGTGGTGGCCGTGATCGGTCCCAACGGCTCCGGCAAGTCCACCCTGCTGCAGGCCCTGGCCGGGGTGCTCAAGCCGACTCAGGGCACCGTCACCGTGCACGGCCAGTCCGCCGAGGAGCATGCGCGGAAGGTGTCCTTCGTGATGCAGTCCGTGCAGGTGCCACAGGGAACCCCGCTCACAGTGCAGGACGTGGTCACCATGGGTACCTACGCTGGCACCGGCTGGTTCGGCCGCCTGACGCGTCAGGACCGCCGTCGCGTGGACGAGGCCATGGAGCGGATGAAGATCACGGACCTGGCCCACCGCCACCTCTCCGAGCTCTCCGGCGGCCAGCGCCAGCGCGTCTACGTGGCTCAGGGCCTGGCCCAGGAGCACGACGTGCTCATGCTGGACGAGCCGCTCACCGGCCTGGACTTGGTCTCCGCCCAGACCATCGACGAGCTGATCCATGAGGAGCCCACCCGCGGCGTGTCCGTGGTGTTCACCACCCATGACCTGGACGAGGCCTTCGCTGCCGAGCACGTGGTGTTGATGAACGGCCGCGTGGTGGCCTCCGGCCCGCCCCGGGAGGTCTTGACCCGCACCAACTTGGAGGCCGTCTACGGCATCGGCACGCTCCACGCCCCGCAGGGTGCGTTCTGGGACGAGCCGGTGGAGTCTGAACGCCCGCAGGACTGAACGCCCGCGGGAGTGAACGGCCCGTAGGAGTGAACGCCGGACTGAACGCCGGGCACCCCGTCCGTCGTCGCGAACTGGTCCCGTCCGTCGTCGCCAACTGGTGAGGACACGCCCTCATCGTCCGCCGGGGAAGGGCCTGAGACGGTGTGTCCTCACCAGTACGTGCGAGACGGTGTGTCCTCACCAGTACGTGCGAGACGGTGTGTCCTCACCAGTACGCGCCAGGGTTGCACCCCGCTCTGCAGTGGGAAGGCGGGCCGAAGCACCTTCAGCCGAAGCCCCTACAGCCGAAGCCCCTACAACCGAAGCACCTTCAGCCGACGCACCGTCAGGAGGCGGAGCACTCCGCGCAGAGACCGGTGACCTCCAGGGTGTGGGACGGCTCGGTGTACCCGTGGTCCTGGGCGACCCGCTGTGCCCACTCCTCCACGTCCGGGGCGGTGATCTCCACGGTCTTCCAGCAGCGGCGGCAGACCAGGTGATGGTGGTGCTCGTCGGCGACGCAACGGCGGTAGACGGACTCACCGTCCTCACGGCGCAGCACGTCCACGCGGCCCTCGTCCAGCTGCTGCTGGAGGGTGCGGTACACGGTGGCCAAGGAGACGCGGTCCCCGGAGTCCTTGAGGTGCTGGTGCAGCTCCTGGGCCGAGACGAAGTCGTCGAGTTCCCCCAGGGCGCGGTCCACGGCCACCTTCTGACGGGTGGTGCGTCCGCGGGGCGCGGTGCCCTGGGGGCCGGGGGTGGTCACGGTGTCTGCCTCCTACAGGCTCACATCGGTGCATTGGGGGACCGGCCGCTGTGCCGGACACAACAGGTGGACGGCGCCGATCCCTGCCTGTCAGCCTAGCAATCCGAAGCTGCCGGGGTTGTGCACAGGCCCTGCCGTGGACCGGAGGCCGGGACTAGAGTGGGAGCCGTGGACAGCCAGAGCAGATCGCACACCGTCATCGAGTCGGCCGCCCCCGCAGACCCGGCGGGCCCGCCCCTGCTCGTAAGCGTGGAGACGTTGGCGGCCTGGCTGGGCCACGAGCTCCCGGACGGCACCCCGCCAGCGCGTGCGGCCTCTCCCGCCTTCGCCTCCGGGGACGGCCCGCAGGGTGGCCGGGGCGTCGTGCTGCTGGACGTGCGCTGGTCCGTTGCGGCCGGGGGTGCGGACCACGCCGCCTACCTGCGCGGCCACCTCCCCGGGGCCGTGTACGTCTCCATGGACGGGGACCTGGCCGGCCACGGCAGCCCGCAGGACGGCCGCCACCCACTGCCGACGCCGGCCGACTTCGCCGAGACCGTGCAGCGCTGGGGTGTGGACGACGGCGACACCGTGGTGGTCTACGACGACTGCGGCGGCACCTCCGCCGCCCGCGCGTGGTGGCTGCTGCGCCATGCCGGCATCCGCTCCTGCCTGGTGCTGGACGGCGGCCTGGCCGCCTGGCGGGACGCGGGCCTGGCCCTGCAGGCCGGCGAGGTCATCCCGGCCCCCGGCTCCGCCTGCGCCTCCTGGGGCCGCATGCCGGTGGTGGATGCGGACGGCGCCGAGGCGATCGCCGAGGCGGGCCTGCTGCTGGACGCCCGCGCGCCGGAGCGGTACCGCGGCGAGACCGAGCCGCTGGACCCGGTGGCCGGCCACATCCCCCGCGCCGTGAACCTGCCGACCAGCGGCAACCTGGGTGACGACGGCCGCCTCCGTCCGCGGAAGGACCTCGCCGAGCGCTTCGCCGCCGTCACCGCCGGGGTGGACGAAGACGCCCCGGTGGCCGTGTACTGCGGGTCCGGGGTGACGGCCGCGCACCAGGTGATGGCCATGGCGGCCGCCGGCCTGCACGGGGTGGCGCTGTTCCCCGGCTCGTGGTCTGCTTGGTGCAACGACCCGAACCGACCCGTGGCCACCGGCCCGGAGCCTGCCGGCTCCGCACCTGCCGGCTCCGCACCTGCCGGCTCCGCACCTGACGGCTCTGCTGTCGGCAGCCTCGCACCTCGGAGCCGCTGACGGACCGGACGGAGCGCGCCGGCCCCGGAGCACGACCGCACAGATCGAGACACCCGACGACGTCGAAGGAGACACCTCATGTCCGCCACGATCTTCACCCGCATCATCAACGGAGAGATCCCCGGCCGCTTCGTGTGGAGGGACGAGACCTGCGTCGCCTTCCTGGACGTCGCGCCGCTGCAGCCCGGACACGTCCTCGTGGTCCCCGTCGACGAGGTCGATCGCTGGACGGACGCAGACCCGGAGACTGTGGCGCATGTGATGGGCGTGGCCCACACCATCGGCAAGGCGCAGGTGGAGGCCTTCGGGGCCGCTCGCGCCGGCCTGATGGTGGCTGGCTATGAGGTCCCGCACCTGCACGTGCACGTGTGGCCCTCGAACTCGCTGCGGGACTTCGACCTGGACCGGAAGGACCAGAACCCGGACCAGGCGGACCTGGACGAGGCCGCGGAGAAGATCCGTGCCGCCTTGCGCGACGCCGGCCACGGCGAGCGCGTCCCCCAGGCCTGAGCCTCGCTCCAGGGGTCTCGGCCCTCACGCGGTGCGCATGACCCTGACCGGGTCCCGGAAGGCGGCGAAAGTCGCCGGGGGCAGGCTCGCCGCCACCGCGGTCAGGGCAGCGAGGACGGCGACGGCGCCCACGAAGTCCACCCCAAGGCTGTTGCCCTGGACGGTGAGGACCGCATAACCGGTGCCCGAGCCGAGGACGGCACCCAGCGCAGCGGGCACACCCGTCCGGGCTGCGACCAGGCCGACGAGGTCCGCACGGGTGATGCCGAGGGTACGGCGCCGTCCCAGGTCCCGGCGGCGGATGAGCACGTCCGAGAGCACGACGATGGCCACGAAGAACGCGCCCGCGCCGAGGATCAGCACCAGCAGGGAGCGTCCCAGCCCGGCCAGCTGGCCGGTGACGGCCCTGTTCTGTTCAGAGAGCGCGCTCGCCGTCTGGACGCGGACGTCGTTCTCGGCGGGGTCGACCACGGCCAGCACGGCCGTCTGCATGGCTCTCACGCTGGACACGTCTGCTGCCAGGACGCGGACGGTCTGGAACGAGACGTGATCAGCACCGGTGGGAGCCGCCAGCGCATAGTCGGTGAGGTCGCTGAACGGCTCCTCAGCTGTGAAGGCCCCGACGACGGCCCACTGCCGTCCGTCGGATGCCTCCAGGAAGCCGGACGGCTCGGCGAAGCCGAACTCTGCCTGCTTCGCCTCGGGCAACACGACTTCTCCCACGGCGGGCATGCGTCCCCGTGTCAGCTTGATGCTGGTGTTCACGGTGCCCGTGACGCCGCTGAGGGGGATGGGTGTGCTGCCCTCACCGAGGGCGCCGTTGACGGTGTCCACGGGGATCTGCTGGGCGATGACACTGGCGGCGGTGTCCAGGCCGGTGAGCGTCTGGACCGTGGCGTCTGTCAGAGCGGAGGAGCCGTTGTCGGTCAGGGTCAGCACGCGGGCCGCGGGTCCGGACAGCTCCTCGGCGATGGCTTGTTCCGTGGCGGCCTGACGGCCGACGGTCAGCACGCAGGCCAGGCACATGGCACCGACGACGAGCAGGACCAGGAGGGAGGGGACGAGGGCGCTGCGGGCAGACGCCAGGGACTCTCGCAGCAGGACGGCGATCCTCACAGCCTCACCACCTCGTCGGCGCGGGACACCACCTGGGGGTCGTGGGTGGCGACGATCACCGTCCGCCCCTCGGCTGCAGCCTCGGCCAAGGCGTCCAGCACGAGTGCGGCGTTGTCCGGATCGAGATTCCCGGTGGGCTCGTCGGCAAGGATGACGGCAGGCTCATTGACCAGGGCACGGCACACGGCCACGCGCTGTGCCTGCCCACCGGAGATCTCACCCGGCCGGTGGTCGGCCCGGTGCTCGAGCCCGAACCTGGCCAGCAGGCTCCGGGCCCGGTCCTCCGATGCTCCCTTCTCCAGGCCGGCGTAGAGCCCCGGCTCCATGACGGAGTCGACGATCGAGCGTGACGGATCCAGTTCGGAGTCCTGGAACACGAAGCCGATCGTGCCGGCCCGGAGCCCTGACCTGTCCCGATCGGGAAGGGACGAGGCGTCGGTCTCTCCCAGTCGCACTCTGCCGGTGGTCGGCGTCAGCATCAGTGCGAGCACGTAGAGCAGCGTCGACTTCCCTCTGCCGGACGGCCCGGTCAGGGCCGTGACCGCACCGGGAGTGAAGGAGTAGGTGAGACCGTCGAAGATCTCCTCGGCCCCGCGCCGGTAGGCGAAGCGCAGGTCCTCGACGGACACACCCGCTGACGGGGCGCTCATGGTGCCTCGTTCAGAACTCGGACCCGTTCGCCTGTCTCGACGCCCTCAACCACGGCCAGTCCATCGGCGGAGGTCTTCACGGTGACCTCTCGTTCCTCGTCGACGCCGTCCTCGACGACGGTCACCACGGTGCGTCCGTCCGGTTGTGCACGCAGGGCGGAGACGGGGACCACGGGGCCGGACTGGGGCGGGACCACGCTCACCTGGGACAGGAGACTGGTGCTCTTTTCCGCCGGCAGGTCGGCGCATCGGTCGGCGCAGACGACCCCGCCGTCGGGGGAGGTCAGCGGGATCTCGACGGGGCCGTCGTCTGCTTGGGACGCCTCACCGGCGATGGCCTTCCAGGTGTGCTCACCGTAGGGGACGGTCACGAGGGTTCCTGCGGGGATCAGGGCGGCCTGCTCCGGGGACGATGCTTCGATCACGAACGCGGGATCGCTGCTTGGCATGGAGACGACCGTCTCCCCGCCGGTGAGCTGTGTGCCCACGGAGCCGGACTGCGTGTCGATCGCCAGTGAGATGGGCGACTCCTCCACCATGACGAGCTGACCCAGTTCGACCGTGTCCGCTTCCGGATATCCCCGGTCGGCCAACCAGGCCTTCCAGGCCTGTGCGGTGGCCGCGTCCCAGGTTCCGGAGACCTTGAGGCCGCGCTGATCTGCCGCGAGCATCTCCTGGAACGCCGTGACGTCGTCCCCGGCGGCACCTTCAGTGAGGGGGCGCCACATGGGCATGGTGCCTGTGACGAGGACGACGGGGCGTTGAGCGACCGCGTAGAGCACGTCGCCTGCGGCGAACTCGCCGGAGGTTGAGGCCTGGGTGACCACCCCGTCCAGCAGATTGGTGGCAGCGGGCGTCTGTTCTCGCTTGACTGCCGTGCCTACGGTGATCTCGCGTCCGAGCTCATGCTCCTCGACCGTGACGGTGCTGTCACTGGACGGCCGCTGCACTGTGCTGTCCGCCGGAGCCAGCGTGGTCCGACCGGCCCAGAAGGCCGCGATGCCCACGAGGGCGAGGACGAGAATGCCAGCGGCCCAGCGAAGGATCTTGGTGCGGTTCATCCGTCATATCCATAGAGGACGGCGTCCGCGGGGAACTCGGGGCAGGCTTCGATGACGTCTGCGTAGCGGGCGTCGTCGAGGCCGACCAGGGTGTCCTGCACGGGCCACCACCGGTGCCGTTCCTGGGTGTGGAACTTCGCCACGAAGGACTCCTTCGAGGGACGTGTGGAGGTGTCCACGGTGAAGCCACGGGCCTCGAGGCACGGGATCTCGTACTGCTCCCAGTAGTCGTAGACGAGGCGCAGCTGTGCGTCCGTCCAGTCCTGTAGGAGAGTGGGATCGATCGGGTACATCGCCGAGCATGTCCACTCGACCAGTGCCACGGCCTGTTTCTGTGACTCCGGCGGAGTGTCGTACTGGATACCGCCGCGGGCTGGACCGTTCCAGGTGGTCGGGACGCCGCGGTCCGTCATGCAGTCGGCGACCCACTTCTCGTGTTCTGCCGTGGACGTCGCCCAGCCGCGACGATCGACGTTGGGGACGTCGTCGAGGCCGAGGGCGCGGGCATCAGCGGCGATCTTCTCCTGGTACCACTGCTCTCGCTCCGCCTCGTCCGTCATCCGTGGCTCGATCTTCTCGGTAGGGACCCAACTCGCGGGGTCCCAGGAGGACTCGGGCCCTGCCTGGGTCGGGGCGTCGGATTGGGCGGGGGGACTCCCAGAGCCAGCGCACGCCGTGATGCTGAGCGCTCCTGCCAGCGCTATGGCGGTCCATTGGTAACGCCGCATGGAGCCTTCAGTAGGGGTAGTAGCAGTAGCCGTTGGTGCCGGAAAGCAGAAGGGACGCAGAACTGGCCGTCCAGTTCTGCGTCATGCGCAGTCCGGAGTTGAATCCGTACGAATAACGCTGGGATACCTTGTGGGTTTTTCCGCCGACGTTGAAGTGCATGGTGTGGCCGAGAAGCTGCTGCTCCGCGCGCAAGCCGACGTGCCCGCCGCCGGCATCGCAGGTTTGGGTGCCGCTCTTGGTCAGTGCTTGAGCTGGTGTGGCAGCGGAGACTGCCAGCAGTGCGCCTGCTGCCAGTCCAGCACCGGTGCGGGTGATCCACGCCTTCATGGGAATCTCCTGGGTGAAAGGTAGGTGCTGAGTGTGTGGGATGAGTCACACAGTATCTCAGTGCTCATGGATTGCGCAATAGAAGACAGGAGACTCCGACACAGAGGAGGCCGCGACATGCCTCGGATCTTGCGAATTCACGCGCTGGCGGATGCCCTCACGAGGGGGCGTCAGACGGGGAGGGCCGACGAAGTGACGCGCCGTGCCTCGGCCAGGGCTCTGGCGAGGTGCACGCCTACCGGCCTGCGCCTCAGACACCCTTCGCGCGGTTCAGCGCCTGGCGCACGCGCTTCTCGGACACGGACACGGCGGTGCCAAGCTCCTGGGCGAAGAAGGACACCCGCAGCTCCTCGATCAGCCAGCGCACCGCGTCCAGATCCGCCGGCAGCGGGGTGTCCGGGTATCGGCTCCGGTGCGCCTCCACAGCGGCGTCGAAGTCGTCCTCGAGTCCCTGGACGATCGCCATGTGCTGGCCGTCGCGCTGCAGGTGGCCGCCGGCGTCGAGCTTGGCCAGCCGCGCCTCGATGCCGGCGATGTACCGGGGCAGGTGCTGCAGCTGCTGCCAGCCGGTGGCGGCCACGAAGCCGTCGAAGACGAGCTGGTCCAGGTGCGCCTTCACGTCGGACAGGGCCGGGGCCATCGCCAGGGACACGGACCTCTTGAGACGGCGGCGCACCGCCGCTGCCCCGGACAGCACCCGCTCCACCAGGGACGTCACCGCGAAGACCGTGTCGATCAGCTCGGCGCGGACGCGGTCGAACAGGCCACGGAACTCGGCCTCGGAGAAGGGCAGCTCGTCCCCCACGAGCCGGTCCACCGCCGCCGTCGTGCAGTCCGCCACCAGCGAGTCCACGGAGCCGTGCGGGTTCTGGGTGAAGGTCAGCTTCTCCCGGTTGTCCAGGTGGTCCATCACGTAGCGCTGCGGTGAGGGCAGGGTGGCCAGCAACAGCTGGATCACGCCGGCACGGTGCCAGACGGCCTGATCCTCCCGGGAGCGCGCCACCGTCAGCCCGGCGGCCCGGGTACCCTTCGGGCCCGGCTCCGGCACCAGCGTGGGATAGCCGGTGATCCGCGGCCCGCCCGGGCCCGAAGCGGTGGACACCTTCCGCTCGAGCGTCCCGAACGTCCAGGACGTCAGCCCATGCAGCTCCTCGAAGGCGGCCGCCGAGCCCTGGGCATCGCGCCCGTCCTTCCCGACGACGGCCCCCTCCCGGGTGCCTGGGCCCGCCGTGCCCCGTCCCTGCCGGCCCTTGCCCTGACCGGTTCCGGGCGTGGGGGCGGCGGTGTCCTTGCCGGAGAGGCGTGCGGCGATGGCCGAGCGGTTGGCCGTGGCCAGACGGGTCTGCAGGTCGGCCAGGTCCTGACCGGCGCCCACCACGGCGCCGCGGTGGTCCACGATCCGGTAGTCCATGCGCAGGTGGTCCGGCACGGCATCCAGGCGCCAGGCGCCGGGCTCCACGATCTGCCCGCGCAGCCGTCTCACCGCCGTGGACAGCGCCTCCGGCAGGGATTCGGTGCGCGGGTCCGCGCCGGCCTCCAGGGCGGCGGCGAGCTCGCGGGCCACATCCGGGGCCGGGACCAGGTGCTTGCGGGTGGCCTTGGGCAGCGCCTTGATCAGGGCGGTGATGAGCTCGGCTCGCAGGCCGGGCACGAGCCAGGCGAAGCGCTCCGGGTCCATCTGGTTCAGCACCAGCACGTCCAGGGTGACCGTGATGCCGTCGGTGCCGGAGGCTCCGGTGGGGTCGAAGGTGTAGTCCAGGTCCAGCTCGAGCGCGTCCCCGCCGGGCAGCGGGTGCATGAAGGTGGTGGGGAATGCGTCCTGGTCCAGCTCCTCGGCCGCGGTGGTCATCAGCTGGGCGGGATCGAAGTCCAGCAGGTCCGGGGTCTTGTGGCGCTGCTTCTTCCACCAGGAGTCGAAGTGCCGCTCGGAGACCACGTTCGCGGGCACGCGCTCGTCGTAGAAGGCGAAGAGGTCCTCGTCCGAGACGCGCAGGTCCCGGCGGCGCAGGCGGGACTCGAGCTCGTCCACCTCGGCCAGGGCCTTCCTATTGCGGGCGAAGAAGTGGTGACGGGTCTTCCAGTCGCCCTCCACCAGGGCGCGGCGGAGGAACAGCTCGCGAGACAGCACCGGGTCGATCCGGCCGAAGCGCACCGTGCGGTCCTGCACCAGCGTCACACCGAGCAGCGTGACCTTCTCCTGCGCCACCACGGAGCCCTGGCGGCGGGACCAGTGCGGCTCGGAGTAGCTGCGCTTGACCAGCCCGGCGCCGACCTCCTCCGCCCACTCCGGCTCGATCCGCGCCACGGTGCGGGCCCAGAGCCGGGAGGTCTCCACCAGCTCGGCGGCCATCACCAGCGGGTGTCGCTTCTTGAACAGGGCGGAGCCGGGGAACACGGCGAACCGGGTGCCGCGCGGTCCGGCGTACTCCCGGCGCCGCTCGTCGTAGGAGCCGATCTGGGAGAGCAGCCCGGACAGCAGCGCCTTGTGCACGGGCTCGTGCTGGCCCACCGGGTCCACGGGGCCGGCCTGCACGGACACGCCCACCTGCTGGGCGAGCTGGCGCAGCTGCTGGACCAGGTCCTGCCACTCGCGCACGCGCAGGTAGTTGATGTGTTCGGTGCGGCACAGGCGGCGGAACGCGTTGCCGGAGAGCTCCTTCTGCTGCTCACGCAGATAGGCCCAGAGGTTGAGGATCGCCGTGAAGTCCGAGTTCGCGTCCGCGAAGCGGCCGTGCAGCTCGTCCGCCTGCTCCCGCTTCTCGGCGGGGCGCTCGCGCGGGTCCTGGAGGGTGAGGAAGGCGGTCACCACCATGACCTCGCGGACGCAGCCGCGCTCGCCGGCCTCCAGGATCATGCGGCCCAGGCGCGGGTCCACGGGCAGGCGGGCCAGGCGGCGGCCGAGCGGGGTGATGGTCCCGGTCGGGAACGTGCGGGTCCGCCCGTTCCTCAGGGTGACCGGCTGACCGGTGTTCAGGGCACCGAGTTCGGTGAGGGCGGTGGCGCCGTCGGAGACCTGCCGTCCGTCCGGGGACTGCAGGAACGGGAAGTCTCGCACCTCGCCGGGAGTGGTGGCCACCCCGAGCGAGAGCATCTGCAGGATCACCGAGGCCAGGGAGGTGCGCAGGATCTCCGGGTCTGTGAACTCGGGGCGGGAGAGGAAGTCCTCCTCCGAGTACAGGCGGATCGCGATGCCGTCCGAGGTGCGGCCGGAACGTCCCGAACGCTGGTTCGCCGAGGCCTGGGAGACGCGCTCGATCGGCAGGCGCTGGACCTTCGTGCGGTTCGAGTACCGGGAGATGCGGGCGGTGCCGGTGTCGATGACGTACTTGATGCCCGGCACGGTCAGGGACGTCTCCGCCACGTTGGTGGCCAGCACGATCCGCCGCCGCACGCCCTTGCCCGCCCGGGAGAACACGCGGTGCTGCTCGGCCATGGACAGGCGGCCGTAGAGCGGCAGGATCTCGGTGCCGGCGAGCGTGGCGTGCCGGGCCACCACGGACTGGAGGGCGTCGGCGGCGTCGCGGATCTCGCGCTCGCCGGGAAGGAACACCAGGATGTCCCCGTCCGGCTCGTCGGCCAGCTCCAGCACGGCGTCGCCGATCGCGTCCACGGGGTCCCGGGTCTCGGCGGCGTCGTCCGCGTCGTCGTACTCGTCGTCCGGGGAGGGCTCGGCCGCCAGCGGCCGATAGCGGATCTGAACCGGGTAGGTGCGTCCGGAGACCTCGATCACCGGGGCGGGCACGACGACGGCCCCCTCCTGGACCTCGACGGTCTGATCCGGATCGTCCTGCTCCGTGGCGGGACGGCCGAAGTGGCGGGCGAAGGACTCGGGGTCGATGGTCGCGGAGGTGACGATGAGCTTCAGGTCCGGGCGCTGCGGCAGGATCCGCTTGAGGTAGCCGAGCAGGAAGTCGATGTTCAGGCTGCGCTCGTGGGCCTCGTCGATGATGATCACGGAGTACCGCTGCAGCAGTGGGTCGTGGGGGATCTCGGCGAGCAGGATGCCGTCCGTCATGACCTTCACGCGGGTGTCCGCGGAGGTGGCCGAGGTGAAGCGGACCTGGTAGCCGACGGTCTGGCCAATGGGCTCCTGCAGCTCCTCGGCGATGCGCTCGGCCACGGAGCGGGCCGCGATGCGGCGCGGCTGGGTGTGGCCGATCGTCCCGTGCTCGTCCAGGCCGAGGGCCAGGCACATCTTGGGCAGCTGGGTGGTCTTGCCGGAGCCGGTCTCGCCGGCGACGATCACCACCTGGTGCTCGGCGATCGCCTCCATGATCTCCTCCCGCCGGGCCGCGACCGGGAGGTGCTCGGGGAAGGTGACCGGGCGCGCGCCGACGGCGGGGGAAGAAGTGGTGGGGTGCGTCATGACGTCGCACAGTCTACGTGGCAGCCTCGAAGGCAGCCGACTGTGTTCCATCTCACAAACCCCTGCTGTGACCAGTCTCCATACTCCCTGAATCTCGCTCTGACCTGGGGTTCCATTGGGGATGAGTGGCTGATTGTGCAACGGTGGAATCATGGACTTGAACACCGTCTTCCTGATAGCGGCGATTCTGCTGTATTTCACGGCGATGATCTTCATCGGCCTGTACGCGGCTCGCCAGAACACCGACCTTGACGACTACATGCTCGCCGGGCGCAACATGAAGCCGTCCGTCGCGGCGCTCTCCGCCGGTGCCTCGGACATGTCCGGCTGGCTGCTGATGGGCCTGCCGGGTGCGATCTACGCCTCCGGTCTCGTTGAAGGCTGGATGGCCATCGGCCTCACCGTCGGCGCCTGGGTGAACTGGAAGGTCGTCGCCCCGCGACTGCGCTCCTACACGGAGGTGTCCGGCGACTCGATCACCATCCCGTCCTTCCTGGAGAACCGCTTCAAGGACCGCACTCACATCCTGCGGATCGTCTCCGGCCTGATCATCCTCGTGTTCTTCACCTTCTACGTCTCCTCCGGCATGGTGGCCGGTGGCAAGTTCGTGGAGTCCACCTTCGGCCCGAACTCCTTCTATGCCGAGGGCCTGGAGATCAACTACCTCACCGGCATGCTCGTGGTCGCCGGCATCACCGTGCTCTACACCCTGTTCGGCGGCTTCCTCGGCGCCTCCCTGACCGACGTCGCCCAGGGCCTGCTGATGTTCGTCTCCCTGCTCCTAGTGCCGATCTTCGTGATCGTGGACATGGGCGGCTGGAACGCCGTGGTCGAGGGCATCCGCGCCGTGGACGCCCAGCCCAACGCCGAGGGCGTGATGGTCGACCACCTGTCCCTGTTCAAGAACGCCACCCTGATCGGCGTCCTGTCGTCCGTGGCCTGGGGCCTGGGCTACTTCGGACAGCCGCACATCATCGTCCGCTTCATGGCGCTGCGCACCCCGCAGGACGCCACCACCGGCCGTCGCGTCGGCGTCAGCTGGATGGCCCTGTCCGTCTTCGGCGCAGTGATGGTGGCGCTGGTGGGCATCGCCTACTTCCAGGCCAACCCCGGCACCACCCTGGATGACACGGAGACCGTGTTCCTGGTTCTGGCCGCGATCCTGTTCCACCCGTTCGTCGCAGGCCTGGTGTTGGCCGCCGTCCTGGCCGCCATCATGTCCACGATCTCCTCGCAGCTGATCGTGTGCTCCTCTGCCCTGGTGGAGGACCTCTACAAGGTGGCCGGCAAGGACCCGTCCCCGAACGCAGGCCTGTGGCTCGGCCGCATCGGCGTGCTGATCGTCGCCGTGATCGCCGGCATCCTCGCCCTGAACCCGGAGGCCTCCGTGCTCGAGCTCGTGTCCTTCGCATGGGCCGGATTCGGCGCCGCCTTCGGCCCGGTGATCCTGCTGGCGCTGTACTGGGAGAAGTTCACCTCCTGGGGCGCCATGGCCGCCGTGGTCTCCGGCGCCGCCGTCGCCTGGTTCTGGTCCGAGGCCGATGAGAAGACCTGGGAGTGGTTCGGCCTCTACGAGATCGTCCCCGGCTTCCTGACCGCTCTGATCCTCGGTGTGGTGGTGTCCCTGTTCACCCAGCGCTCCCGCCAGGTGAACAAGGAGATCAACCGTGAGTTCACCGGCGCCATCGACATCGTCGCCGGCAACGAGGTGACTGCCGCCGACCCGAAGGCCGCCACGGCCGAGGGCGGCTCCACCGCCGCTCCGACCGTCTGATCGCCTGACGCACACGAAGGGCCCCGCCGGATTCCGATCCGGCGGGGCCCTTCGTCTGTCCGCGGTGTCAGCCCTTCACGGCGTAGAGACGCTTGTTGGCGAACTCGTCGATGCCGAGCGGGCCGAGCTCGCGGCCGAAGCCGGAGCGCTTCACGCCGCCGAACGGCATCTGGGCGCCCATGGCGGCGTCCAGGTTCACATTGGCCATGCCGACGTGCAGGCGGGAGGCGACCTGCTTCGCCTGCTCGGTGTCCGTGGAGTACACGGCGGAGCCGAGGCCGAAGGCGGAGTCGTTGGCCAGGGCCACGGCCTCGTCTGCGGAGGAGACCTTGTAGACCACGCAGGCCGGGCCGAAGAGCTCGTCGCGGTAGGCGGCGTTGTCCTCGTCCACGTCGGTGATGACGGCGGGGGAGAGGTAGAAGCCGCCGCCGGCCGGGCCCTCGACGCGCTCGCCGCCCACGTGGACGGTGGCGCCGCCGGCGCGGGCGTCGGCGATCTGCTTCGCGAGGCCGTCGGCCGCGGCCTCGGAGGACAGCGGGCCGTAGATGTCGGTCTCGCGGCCGGTCGGGTCGCCCGGCTTGAGGGCCTTGACCTGGGTGACGAGCTCGTCCACGAAGTCCTCGTAGAGGTCCTCCATGACGATCATGCGCTTGTTGGAGTTGCAGGCCTGGCCCCAGTTGCCCATGCGGCGCTGCAGTGCCTCGCGGGCCGCCTCGCGGGCGTCCGCGGCGGAGAGCACGATGTACGGGTCGGAGCCGCCGAGCTCGAGCACGCACTTCTTCAGGTGGCGGCCGGCCTGCTCGGCCACGGCCGCGCCGGCGCGCTCGGAGCCGGTGAGGGAGACGCCCTGCACGCGCGGGTCCGCGATGATCGTGGACACCTGATCATGCGAGGCGAAGAGGTTCTGGTAGACGCCGGCCGGCAGGCCCGCCTCGTCCAGCAGATCCTGCAGTAGCTGGGCGCACTCCGGGGTGATCTCGGCGTGCTTGAGCAGCACGGTGTTGCCGAGCACGAGGTTCGGGGCGGCGAACCGGGCGACCTGGTAGATCGGGAAGTTCCACGGCATGATGCCGAGGATCGGACCGAGCGGAAGCTTCTCGATGTACGCGGTGCCGCCGTCGAAGTCGGTGATCTCCTGGTGCGCCAGCAGCGTCGCCGCATTGTCCGCGTAGTAGCCGAAGATCTGGGCGGAGAAGCGGACCTCGCCGATGGCCTCGCCGAGGCGTTTGCCCATCTCCTTGGTCACGACGGCGGCGATGTCCTTGGCGCGCTCGGCGAGCAGCTCGGAGGCGCGCTTGACGATCGCGGCGCGCTCGGACAGCGGCCGGGAGGACCACTGTTCGAAGGCGGTCTGGGCGGCGTCGAGGGCCTGGGCCACCTCGGCGTCGGTGGCGGTCGGGTACTCGCGGACCAGCTCACCGGTGGCGGGGTTCTGGGTGCGGTAGCCGCGGTCGGCGGTGGAGGGTGCGGTCACGTCGGTGACTCCTTCGCTGTCGATAGTCGGGAACGTCGTTCCCCTCCATCCAATCGTCCGGGCGGTCAGTCGGTCCAGACGCCCGATGTCCCCCTTCGCCAGGAGCCGAGCAGGTGGGTGTCCACCACGCCCACCGCCTCCATGAGGGCGAAGCAGGTGGTGGGTCCGACGAACCGGAACCCGTGCCGCTTCAGGGCCTTCGCCAGGGCGCGCGATTCCTCCGAGGTCGAGGGCACCTCGTCCATGCGTGCCGGGGCGGGCGTCTGCGCGGGCTGGTGGGCCCAGACCAGTCCGGGCAGGCCACGGTGAGGACGGTCGCCCGCCCCGTCCCAGCCGTGTCCCGCCCCGGGAGAGCCCGGATGCAGCGGGGCGAACTCCTCGTCCCGGATCGCCAGCGTGGCCTGCGCGTTGGCGATCGCCGCGGCGACCTTCAGCCGGTTGCGGATGATCCCCGGATCGGCGAGCAGGGCCCGGACCTGCTGCGGGCCGAACGCGGCCACGGCCTCCGGGTCGAAGCCGGCGAAGGCCTCACGGAAGGCCGGGCGCTTGGCCAGCACGGTGCGCCAGCTCAGCCCGGACTGGAACGCCTCCAGGCTCAGGCGCTCGTAGAGGCCGGCCTCGTCCGTGACGGGCAGGCCCCATTCGGTGTCGTAGTACTCGCGCAGCATCTCGTCCGCCACCGCCCAGGGCGGGCGGGCGAGGCCGTCGTCGCCGATCACACAGTCCATGGCACCACCGTAGGGCGCCGCCGGAGCCGTCCGCTCAGAGCCGCCCGAGCACACCCTTCCAGAAGGCCTTGGCCTCGGTGACGGCCTCCGAGGACGGGAGCCTGGCGTGGCCGAGGGCCACAGCGGCCTTGGGTGCGGCGCCCTCGGCGACCTTCTTGTCGTTGATCGTCACGGCCACGGAGGTGCCGTCGGTGAAGTCGGCGCGCCAGTAGCGCCACTTCTCGGTGGCGGAGGTGCGCGGTTCGCCCTCCAGCGTCCAGGCGGCGCCGTCCTCGGCCAGCACCGCCGGGAAGACCTCGACCACCCGCTCCAGCGCCTCGTCCATGGTGCCGGCCACGGTGCGGGAGACGTTGGCCTCGAAGGTGCCGTCCTCGCGCTGGCCGGGCAGCCGGCGTCCGATGTGCTGCTCGTAGGCCACGGCGGTCATCTGCGCCCACCACTCCGGGTTGGAGCAGCCGCCCTGCTCCCGGATGGCGGCGAGGGCGTGCTCCGCCAGTCCGCGGTGGTCCAGCTCCTTCCCGCCGGCGGCGTCCAGCCGGGCGGTCCAGTCCTCCCAGTCGATGGAGGTGGCCTTGACGAGGGCGTCGATGTTCGCGCCGCGGGCGGCGAGGGTGCTCATGGGCTCAGGCTACGTCCCTCGCGTCCTTCCGGGCCATGGCCCAGCGCGCGAGGATCAGCACGATGATCACCATGCCGGCGTAGCCCAGCGCCGGGTAGACCAACCCGATGAGGTCGGAGAAGCCGATCAGGGACAGCACCACGGCCACCGCTCCGGCGATGCCCAGGGGCCCGGTGGGCCGCAGTTGCCGATGGAAGCGGCCGTCGTCGTGGGCGGGCTCGGTGGCGGCGGAGGAGGTCTTCCGGTCACCGTAACGCCTGGGGGGAGAGGTCCGTGTGGGACGGGACGGCGCCGGCCGGATCCCTCGCGCTCCCGACGGCGGCTCCCTCGCCTTCCGCTGGGCGGCAGACGGACCCTCCCCCGGTGATTTTGTGGGACAACTCACAGGTGGATACCGTGGGCCGGGTGTCTGAGCGGGGAACGGCCCCGACGACGAGGGGAGAGCACTCCATGACCGAGACCCGCACCGCGGCCGCGTCGGCCGTCGGGGCCCACCGCCGCTCGGCGGCCTGGTTCCTCATCCCGTCCCTGATCGGCCTGGCCCTGTTCGTGGTGCCGCTGCCGGCCGGCGAGGACGGGGTGTCCATCCCGATCGCGCTGATCGCCGGCGCCCTGCAGGACGTGCTGGCCCCGGCGCTGCCGTGGATCGCGGTGGCCGTGATGGCCGTCTCCGTGCTCGGCGTCCTGGTGGTCGCGCTGACGAAGCCGGACCTGAGCGCCCGGCCCATGGTGACGTCCCTGTTCGACGTCGGCCCGGTGTGGACCCTCGTCCGCGTGGTGGGCCTCGTGCTCGGGGTCATGACCGCCCTGCAGATCGGGCCGGAGGCGCTCGTGGGCGAGGACACCGGCGGGCTGATCATGGACCTGGTGACCCTGATGGTCACCGTGTTCCTCATCGCCGGCCTGCTGCTGCCGCTGCTGCTGGACTTCGGCCTGCTCGAGTTCGCCGGCGCACTGATGCGCAAGGTCATGCGCCCGCTGTTCACGGTGCCGGGCCGCGCCTCGGTCTCCTCCCTGGCCGCCTGGCTCGGCGACGGCTCCATCGGCGTGCTGATGACCGGCCAGCAGTACCAGGCCGGCCACTTCACGCGCCGTGAGGCCGCCGTGCTGGGCACCACCTTCAACGTGGTCTCGGTGACCTTCACCATCGTGATCGTCGGCCAGCTGTCCCTGCAGCACATGTTCGGCCCGTTCTACCTGACGATCGTGGTGGCCGGCCTGGTGGCCGCCGTCATCATGCCCCGCATCCCTCCGCTGTCCCTGTTCCCGGACGAGCGCTTCCCCGGTGCCCCGCAGGTCGAGAACGAGGACGACACCGCCGCCTCCGACCCGCGCCCGCTGCTGTCCCGTGCCTGGCACGCCGCCCGCCGCCGCGCGGACGAGGTGGGGGTGCGGGAGGTCGCCCGCACCGGTGCCTCGAACGTGCTGGAGATGTGGCTGGGCATCCTGCCGGTGATCATGGCCATCGGCACCGCCGCCGTGCTGGTCGCCGAGCACACCCCGCTGTTCACCTGGCTCGGCACCCCGTTCATCCCGGTGTTGGAGCTCATGGGCCTGCCGGAGGCCGAGGCGGCCTCGCAGGCCCTGTTCATCGGCTTCGCGGACATGCTCCTGCCGGCGGTCATCGTCTCGGACGTCACCGCGGAGATGACCCGGTTCGTCATCGGCGCCCTGTCCGTGTCCCAGCTGATCTACATGTCCGAGGTCGGTGGCCTGCTGCTGGGCTCGGCCATCCCCGTCCGCTTCCACCACCTGGTCTCGATCTTCCTGCTGCGCACCGTGATCTGCCTGCCGGTGATCGTGGGCATGGCACACCTGCTGTACTGAGCCGGGTCAGAGGCGGCGGCCCCGGAGAACGACGCCGGCCGGTCGCCTTCCGCAGAAGGCCACCGGCCGTCGTCGGGCGTCAGGAGGGCGGCGGCCGCGCAGGACTGTACCGCCGGCCCGGAGCCGGACTCGCGGCTCAGGCGTCGGCCGCGGTGCGCACGGTGGGCTCGGGCAGGTAGACGCTGCCTCCGGCGGCCCTGAACTCCGCGGCCTTGGCGGCCATGCCCTCCGCGGCGATGCGCGCCTGCTCGTCGGCTCCGCCGAACTCGGAGCGGATGTCCTGGCTGATCCGCATGGAGCAGAACTTCGGCCCGCACATGGAGCAGAAGTGCGCGGTCTTCGCCGGTTCGGCCGGGAGGGTCTCGTCATGGAACTCCTCGGCCAGCTGCGGATCCAGGGACAGCCCGAACTGATCGCGCCAGCGGAACTCGAAGCGTGCCTTGGACAGCGCGTCGTCCCGGTCGCGGGCGCCGGGGTGACCCTTGGCGACGTCGGCGGCGTGCGCGGCGATCTTGTAGGTGATCACGCCGGTCTTCACGTCGTCCCGGTTCGGCAGGCCCAGGTGCTCCTTCGGCGTGACGTAGCAGAGCATCGCGGTGCCGTAGCGGGCGATCTCGGTGGCGCCGATGGCGGAGGTGATGTGGTCGTACGCCGGGGCGATGTCCGTGACCAGGGGCCCGAGCGTGTAGAACGGCGCCCCGTGGCAGAGCTCCTGCTGGCGTTCCACGTTCTCCCGCACCAGGTGCAGTGGGATGTGGCCGGGGCCCTCCACCATCACCTGCACGTCGTGCGCCCACGCCCGCTCCGTCAGCTCGGCGAGCGTGTCGAGCTCGGCGAACTGGGCGGCGTCGTTGGCGTCCGCCACGGAGCCCGGCCGCAGGCCGTCGCCCAGGGAGAACGCGACGTCGTAGCGCGCGAAGATCTCGCAGAGCTCGTCGAAGTTCTCGTAGAGGAAGTTCTCCTTGTGGTGGCCCAGGCACCAGCCGGCCATGATGGAGCCGCCGCGGGAGACGATGCCCGTCACGCGGTCCGCGGACAGCGGCACGTGGCGCAGCAGCACGCCGGCGTGGACGGTCATGTAGTCCACGCCCTGCTCGCACTGCTCGATCACGGTGTCCCGGAAGACCTCCCAGGTCAGGGCCTGGTGGTCCCCGCCGACCTTCTCGAGGGCCTGGTAGATCGGCACGGTGCCGATCGGCACCGGGGAGTTGCGCAGGATCCACTCGCGGGTGGTGTGGATGTCGTCGCCCGTGGACAGGTCCATCACGGTGTCTGCGCCCCAGCGGGTGGCCCACTGCAGCTTGGAGACCTCCTCGGCGATCGAGCTGGTCACCGCCGAGTTGCCGATGTTCGCGTTGACCTTCACGGCGAACGCCTTGCCGATGATCATCGGCTCGGACTCGGGGTGGTTCACGTTCGCCGGGATGATGGCGCGGCCGGCCGCGACCTCGGAGCGCACCAGCTCCACGTCCACGCCCTCGCGCAGGGCGACGAAGCGCATCTCCGGGGTGATCTCGCTGCGGCGGGCGTAGTGCATCTGGGTGACGCACGCGCCCTCCTTGGCGCGCAGCGGGGCACGGCGCTCGCCGGCCCATTCCTGTGAGGCGGCGCCGCGGCGCACGGCCGAGCGGCCGTCGTCGAGCAGGTCGCGCTCGCGGCCGCTGTACTCCTCCACGTCACCGCGGGCGCGGATCCAGTCCTCGCGCTGTGGCGGCAGGCCCTGCGCCGGGTCGCAGCCCGGACCCATCGTGCGGTAGACCCGCAGGGGCTCGTTCGGGGTGCCGTCCGGGGAGTCGTCCTGGGTGATCTCGGTGACGGGGACGCGGATGCCGTGCTCGGCGTCCTCGAGGTGGGCGAGACGGTGGGTGCGGTAGTTCTCGGGCGCGGACATGCGCCATCACTCTCCTTCTTCCTTCGCCGGCATGATCCGGACAGGTTCAGACGGTTGTCAGGCGGCATCAGCCCGATCTCAGTCCCGTGCCGTGGGACTCCCGTGGGGGTGCCCTGGACGCTAGCACAGTCCGTGGCGCGCGTCTCATCTCACCGGTTAGGGTGCGTGGCGACGACGGAGGGAGACAGACAGATGACGGAGGAGACGGGCGCCCTTGCAGCGGCCGCAGCAGGCGTGCCGGCCGCAGCGGGCGCACAGGCGGTGCCGCGGGTGCTGAGCATCGCAGGATCGGACAGCGGCGGCGGCGCCGGGATCCAGGCCGACGTGAAGACGATCGCGGCCTGGGGCGGCTACGGGATGACCGTGGTGACGGCCGTGACGGCGCAGAACACGCAGGGCGTGCAGGCGGTGCACCCGCTGCCGCCGGAGGTGGTGCAGGACCAGCTGGATGCGGTCGGCTCGGACATCGCGGTGGATGCCGTGAAGGTCGGCATGCTCGGCTCGCCGGCGGTGATGGAGGTGGTCTCCGCTTGGCTGGAGGGTTGCGCGGCCCCGGTGGTGCTGGATCCGGTGATGGTCGCCAGCAGCGGGGACAGCCTCACCGCCGTGGACGCCGCGGCGTGGGTGCGGCTGCTGGACGCCGCCGACCTGGTGACACCGAACGTGCCGGAGCTGGAGATCCTCACCGGGGAGAGGCTGCCGGACTGGGAGAGCGCCATGGAGGCCGCCGGAGAGCTGGCGGAACGGCACGCGGTGACCGTGCTGGTCAAGGGCGGCCATCTGGACCCGGACGAGCATCCGGCCGGCGTGCCGGACGCGCTGGTCGTGCCGGGGGAGGACGCCGTCGTCGTGACGGGGCCCTGGCAGCGCGTGCGGTCCACGCACGGGACCGGCTGCACCCTGGCCTCCGCGCTGGCCACGCTCGCCGGCGCCCGGCTCGACTGGGAACAGGCGCTGCGGCAGGCCAAGCCGTGGCTGGCCGAGGCGATGGGCCGGGGCGAGGCGCTCGCGGTCGGCAGAGCGGAGCTGCCCGGCTGGCACGGTCCCGTGGACCACGGCTGGCGGGAGCGCGGGCGGAGCTGAGAACGAGAGGAGCCGGGTCCTCGCATCGCTGCGTGGACCCGGCTCGACGTCGGTGAGTGCCCCCGGCAGGAATCGAACCTGCGGCCTTTGGTACCGGAAACCAACGCTCTATCCCCTGAGCTACGGAGGCGGGGGTCGGCGCGCGTCACCAGGACGCGGCGGACTCGACAACACTACACCATCGCCTGGCGCAGCGCCCGTGCCGCAGCCTCCGGGTCCTCGGCCTGGGTGATCGCGCGGACCACCACGATCCGCTCGGCCCCGGCCGCGCGCACCTGGGGGACCTGTGGCACATCGATGCCGCCGATGGCGAAGAACGGGGAGGCCTTCCCGCCGCCGGCGGCGATCTGCGTGCTTCGGGCCGCGGCGTGCTGCGGCAGGCGGAGCCCCACGGCGGGGCGTCCGGGCTTGGTGGGGGTCGGCCAGATCGGACCGGTGCAGAAGTAGTCCAGCCCCTCGTCGGCCAGAGCGGCGTCCACCTGCTCCGGGGTGTGACAGGACCGGCCCAGCACCACGTCCGGGCCGAGCACGGCACGGGCCTGCTGCGTGGTCAGGTCCGTCTGACCTACATGGAAGACGTCCACGCCGGCCAACCGCGCCACGTCCGCGCGGTCATTGGCGGCCACCAGGGCGCTGTGAGCCTCGGCGGCCTCGCGCACCAGGGCCAGCGCCTGCAGCTCCACCGCCACGGGCACCTGTTTGTCCCGCACCTGCAGGATGTCCACTCCGCCGGTGAACACCGCGCGGCAGAACGTGGAGAAGCGGTCCTTCTCCAGCCCGCCTCCGGCGTCCAGGAACCGGGCCAGGTCCGTGCACAGGTACAGGCGGGCGTCGGCGAGGCGGTCACGCAGCGCGGCGGGATCGGTATGGGCCATCACACCACTGTGGCAGACTGGGTGCCGTTCCATGGGAGCCCGGGCCGAGACCGCCGGGCTGAGAGGGCCACACGGCCGGGACCGTCCCACCGGGCTTCCCGCGGCAGGCCGACCATCTGACTCGATGCGGATCATGCCGCCGTGGGGAGGAGACCGAGGGGATGCATGTCCTCGTCGCCGGTGCCGGGATCATCGGCCTGACCACCGCCGTGGGCCTGCGTGCCGCCGGGCACGCCGTCCAGCTCGTGGCCCCCGAACTCGCCGCTGTCCTCGCCGGGCCGGCTCCGGACCCATCCCGGCTGAAAGTCGCCGGGGCCACACATGCCGCCGCCGGAATGCTCGCCCCGGTGGCCGAGACCCAGCACGGCCAAGACGCCCTCGGCCCGCTGCTGCGCCGCGCTTGGGCCGGCTGGCCGGTACTGATCGAGCTGCTCACCGCCGCCGGCGCCGGCTCCACCGGGCATCGCACCGAGGGCTCCTGGATCGTCGCCGCGGACGCCGCCGACCGGGACGCCTGGGCCCACCTGCTCGCCCGCACCGGTCCCGACGACGGCCGCCTCACCCCCGTCACGGCCCGCGCCCTGCGCTCGGCCTCACCCGCCCTCGCCCCGGGACTCGCCGGCGGCTGGGACGCTCCGGACGACCACCAGGTGGACCCGCGGGCGCTCGCCGCGACCCTGCTGCGTGCCCTGATCCGCCCCGCCCGCGACGTCCTGCCTGGGCCACTGGCCCGACTCACCGCCGGACAGGTGACCGAGGCGGTGCAGGAGGAGGAGCACGTACGAGTCCGGATCCGGCCGGCCGGTGACGGCGGGGTGCAGGGCGACGCGCCAGGCGAGCCCGTCCCCACGTCCGATGCGGGCCGGCGCCCCGAGGCGGCCGGCGAGGCGGAGGCCACGGCCGACGTCGCGGTCCTGGCCGCCGGGCTCGGCCACGGTCAGATCGCCGGGGACCCCACCGCGACCCCGCTGCCGCTGCGCCCGGTCCACGGGGACGTGCTGCGCCTGCGTGTGCCGGCCGACCAGCTGCTGCCGGGCGAGGACCACCTGCTCGACCGCACCGTCCGCGGGCTCGTCCACGGCCGGCAGGTGTACCTCGTGCCACGGGCGGACGGCACGCTGGTGGTCGGCGCCACCGCCCGGGAGGACCGGCTGGCCGGCACCCGTGCCGGCGGCGTGCTGGACCTGCTGCAGGACGCCTGCACCCTGGTGCCCGCCCTGCGGGACTGCGAGCTGCACCAGGTGCACACGGCCGCGCGCCCCGGCACCCCGGACGACCGCCCCTGCCTCGGCGCCCTCCCGCACGCACCGCGGATCGTGGTGTCCACCGGCTACCACCGCCACGGCATCCTGCTGGCTCCCTGGGCCGCCGAGGCCGGGTGCGCGCTCGCCGAGCACGCCGGCGGCGTCCTGCCGCAGATCGATCCGGCTCTGGCCGCCACCCTGGCCGCCGCGGACCCCGCCCGGTTCGACGGCACCTCGGCCCACGCCTCGACCACCTGCCAGTCCGACGCAAGGAGCGCACACGCATGAGCACCCTGACCCTGACCCTCAACGGGAAGTCCGCTGAGGTCCCCGCCGGCACCACGTTGCGGCAGCTCGTGGCCGAGACCATCGGCCGCGAGGTCGCCGTTGACGGCACCGCGGCCGACGGCGGCCGCCTCGGTGTGGCCGTGGCCGTGGACCGCCACGTGGTGCCGCGCTCGGCCTGGGACGCCACGGTGCCGCGGGACGGTGCGGCCGTGGACCTCGTCACCGCTGTCCAGGGAGGCTGAGCGTGGACACCGCTGCGGATACCGCCGTGCCGGACGGGAGCGGGTGCAACACCGCCGTGCCGCCCCTGCGGATCGGCGGGTACGAGCTCGCCTCCCGCCTGATCATGGGCACCGGCGGCATCACGGACCTCGCCGCTCTGGAACGTGCGCTGGTGGCCTCCGGCACCACGCTCACCACGGTCGCCCTGCGCCGCTGGGCCACGGACACCCGCGCCTCCATGGTCCAGCTGCTGGACCGCCTCGGCATCGACGTGCTGCCTAACACCGCCGGCTGCCACACCGCCCGGGACGCCGTGCTCACCGCCCGGCTGGGCCGGGAAGCCCTGGAGACGGACCTGGTGAAGGTGGAGGTCATCGCGGACGAGCACACCCTGCTGCCGGACGTGGTGGAGACCCTCGAGGCCACCGAGCGGCTGGCCGCAGACGGCTTCACCGTGCTCGCCTACACCTCGGACGACCCCGTCACCGCCCTGCGCCTGGAGCAGGCCGGTGCCGCCGCCGTCATGCCCCTGGGGTCGCCCATCGGCTCCGGGCTGGGCATCCTCAACCGGCACCACCTGGAGCTGATCGTCGCCCGGGCCGGTGTGCCCGTGGTGCTCGACGCCGGCGTCGGCACCGCCTCGGACGTCACCCTGGCCATGGAGGCCGGGTGCGACGCCGTCCTGGCCGCCTCCGCCATCACCCGCGCCGCCGACCCGGCCCGCATGGCCTCCGCCTGCCGGCTCGCTGTGGCCTCCGGGTGGCACGCCGCCCGGGCCGGGCGGATTCCGCGCCGTGAGCACGCCCGGGCCTCCTCGCCGCGGGTGGGCCGGATCGACCCGACGCCGGACGCCGCCGGGGAAGGGGACGCGCACGGAGGGCAGGGGCGGTGAGCCGGACCCCGCAGCATTTCTCCCGGCCCCTCCGGGGCCCGCAGGGCCTGGAGGACCTGGACGACACCCAGCTGGAGCGCTTCTCCCGGCAGCTCACCCTGGACGGCTTCGGTCCCGAGGCACAGCTGGCGCTGCTGCGCTCCCGGGTGCTCGTGGTCGGTGCCGGCGGGCTCGGCTCGCCCGTGCTGGCCTATCTTGCCGCCGCCGGGGTGGGGGAGATCCATGTGGTGGACGACGACGTGGTGGACCGCTCCAACCTGCACCGCCAGGTGATCCACGGCGAGTCCACCCTGGGGGAGCCCAAGACCTCCTCGGCAGCGGCGCGGATGCGGGAGCTGCACCCGCAGTGCCGGGTGGTCGAGCACCCGGTGCGACTCACGGCGGCCAACGCCCTGGAGCTGATCACCGGCATGGACCTGGTGGTGGACGGTGCGGACACCTACGGCACCCGCTACCTGGTGGCCGACGCTTGCGAGATCGCCGGCGTGCCCGTGGTGTGGGGAGCGATTCTGCGCTTCGCCGGGCAGCTGTCCCTCTTCGCCCCGGGCCGTACGCGCTACCGGGACGTCTTCCCGGAGGAGCCCGAGCCGGGCCAGGTGCCCACCTGCGCCGCCGCCGGCGTGATCGGCGTACTGCCGGGCATCGTCGGCTCCCTCATGGCGGCCGAGGCGATCAAGCACCTCTCCGGCGTGGGGGAGACGCTCACCGACCGCCTGCTCACCGTGGACGCGCTCACCCTGCGCTTCACCACCCTGGCCCTCGCCCCGGATCCGGCGCGCCCACCCGTCACGGACCTGAGCGAGCATGAGGCGCACTGCGCTCCGAGATGCGCCGCCGTCGTCGAGGATCAGGGACGGCAGGACGGCACAGCCCCTGCTCGTGCCGACGGCGCCGATGCCGCTGCGCGGGGACGAGCCACGGGCGAACTGGCCCCCGCGGCGCTCGCCGCCCTGTTCGCGGACCCTCAGGCCCGCGCGGGTCTGATGCTGGTGGACGTCCGGGAGGGGTGGGAGCGACGGGTGGACCGGATCGAGCCGCCCGAAGGCGTTGCCGACCGTCACCTGCCGCTGGACGAGCTGCTGGCCGACCCGCAGCGGCTCCGACCCGACGGCGCGCGGACCGTGGTGCTCTGGTGCGCTTCCGGCGCCCGGTCCGCCCGCAGTCTCGCAGCGCTCGCCGATGCCCGCCCAGAGCTCGCGGACACCCTGCACACGCTCGGCGGGGGACTGGCTGCGTGGCGGGGCGAGGGCCGCCGGGAGCCCACCGGCCAGACCCCCGCGCCACAGGACGACGCGCAGGACGTCCCGCCCCTAGACTTGGCCCCGTGAAGCCTGAAGAACTCGCCTCCCTGATCCATGCCCAGCTGCTGGCCGCCGTCGAGGACGGCGCTCTGCCGGAGACCCTCCGTGAGGAGCTCTCGGACGATCGCGTCCGCGTCGAGCGTCCCCGCAGCCGCGAGCACGGAGACTGGGCCACCAACGTGGCCATGCAGTTCGCCAAGAAGGCCGGCATGAACCCGCGCGAGTTCGCCGCCGTCCTCGCCGAGCGCGTGGGCGCCCAGGAAGGCGTGGCGAAGGTCGACGTGGCCGGCCCCGGCTTCCTCAACATCACCCTGGACGCCGCGGCCGCCGGGCAGCTGGCCCGCCAGATCGTGGAGGCCGGCGAGGCCTACGGCCGCAACGATTCCCTGGCCGGCCACGTGGTGAACATGGAGTTCGTCTCCGCCAACCCCACCGGCCCGCTGCACATCGGCCACACCCGCTGGGCCGCCCTGGGCGACGCCATCACCCGCCTGCTGCGCGCCTCCGGAGCCGACGTCACCGCCGAGTACTACGTCAACGACGCCGGCAACCAGATGAACGTCTTCGCCGACTCCGTGCTCGCCCGCCTGCACGGGCGCGAGGTCCCCGAGGGCGGCTACCCCGGCCAGTACGTGCAGGACCTCGCCGACCAGGTGGCCAAGGACCACCCGGACGTCCTGGACCTCACGGACGAGGCCGCCCGCCCGGTGGTCCGCGAGGCCGCCTACGAGCTGCAGATGCAGGACATCAAGGACACGCTCACCGCCTTCGACGTGCACTTCGACGTGTTCACCTCCGAACGCCGCCTCCACGACACCGGCGCCATCGGCCAGGCCGTCGAGCGCCTGCGGGAGCAGGGCCACGTGGAGGAGCGCGAGGGTGCCGTGTGGCTGAAGACCACCGCCTTCGGCGACGACAAGGACCGCGTCCTCATCCGGGCCAACGGCGAACCCACCTACTTCGCCGCCGACGCCGCCTACTACCTGGACAAGCGCGACCGCGGATTCACCGAGAAGGTGTACCTGCTCGGTGCGGACCACCACGGCTACGTCGGCCGCCTCAAGGCCATCGCGGCCGCTGCCGGCGACGACCCGGCGCAGAACATCGAGATCCTCATCGGCCAGCTGATCTCCGTCAACGGCGCCAAGCTGTCCAAGCGCGCCGGCAACATCATCGAGCTCAAGGACCTCGTCGAGTGGCTCGGCCGCGACGCCCTGCGCTACGACCTGGCCCGCTACCCGGCCGACTCGCCGATCACGATCGACCCGGAGCTGCTGCGCTCGGCCACCAACGACAACCCGGTCTTCTACGTGCAGTACGCCCACGCTCGCGCCTGCAACGCCGCCGAGACCGCCGCCGCCCACGACGTGGACCGCTCCGCGTTCGACGCCTCCCTGCTGACGCACCCGCCCGAGGGCGAGCTGCTCGCCCAGCTGGCCGAGTTCCCGTCCGTGGTGGGCATGGCCGCCCGCCTGCGCGAGCCGCACCGCATCGCCCGCCACCTCGAGGTCGTCGCCGGCGCCTACCACTCCTGGTACGCCGCCTGCCGCATCGTCCCCGCCCCGGAACAGGACGGCACCCGCGGCGCAGTGCAGGACGTCAACCGCACCCGCCTCTGGCTCAACGACGCCACCGCCCAGGTCCTGCGCAACGGCCTGGACCTGCTCGGCGTCTCCGCTCCCGCAAAAATGTGAGGAGGCCCGCAATGAGCGAGCCCGACAAGACCACCGGACCGGCCGTCGTCGCAGGGGAGTCCGCGCAGCCCCCGGCCGCGGGCGCCTCCCCGCTGGCCCCGGACTGGCTGCCCGCCCCGGGCGACGCCAACGCGCTGACGGACCGACTGTGGGCCGCCGGCGTGGCGCGCGACGGCGCCGGGCAGCTCACCGTGCAGGGGATCCCCGCCGCCGAGCTCGCGGAGACCTTCGGCACCCCGCTGCTCGTGGTGGACGAGGACGACTTCCGCGCCCGTGCCCGCGCCTTCAAGTCCGGCTTCGACGCCGCCTTCGCCGACCTCTGCGGGGGAGCGGACGTCTACTTCGCAGGCAAGTCCTTCCTCACCCTCTCCACGGCTCGGTGGGCAGCCGAGGAGGGCCTGCGCGTGGACACCGCCTCCGGCGGCGAGCTCGCCATCGCCCTGCGCGCCGGTGTGGACCCGGCGCACATCGGGCTGCACGGAAACAACAAGTCGGACGCCGAGATGCTGGACGCGCTCACCCAGGGCGTCGGCCGGATCATCGTGGACTCCGTGGACGAGCTGCGCCACCTGGCCGAGCTCGCCGCGCAGCACGGTCTGACGGCTCCGGTGATGCTGCGTCTGACCCCCGGCGTGCACGCGCACACCCACGAGTTCATCGCCACCGCGCACGAGGACCAGAAATTCGGCCTCTCCCTGGCCCCGGCCACGGGGGACGACGACGGCAACGTCACCGGGCGCTCGCCGGCCGCCGTGGCCGTGGAGGCGGCCCTGGCCGCGGAGTCCGTGGAGTTGATCGGCGTGCACTGCCACATCGGCTCCCAGATCTTCGAGGCCGACGGCTTCGCCCTCGCCGCCCAGCGCGTGCTCGCCTTCCTCGCCGAGGTGCGCGATGCCCACGGCGTCGAGCTGGCCGAGCTGGACCTCGGCGGCGGCCACGGCATCGCCTACACCGCCGTGGACACTCCGAGGCCGCCGGCGCAGATCGCCGCGGCGCTGGCCGAGGCCGTCCGCGCCGCCACCGCCGAGCACGGTCTGGCCTGCCCGCGGATCTCCATCGAGCCCGGCCGCGCCATCGCCGGCCCCGCCGGCCTGACCCTGTACACCGTCGGGGTCACCAAGACCGTGGACGTGGACGCCCCGGACGGCACCACCGCCGCCCGCCGCTACGTGGCCGTGGACGGCGGCATGTCGGACAACCCCCGTCCCGTGCTCTACGACGCGGACTACACGGCCGTCTGCGCGAACCGCGCGCCGCAGGCCACCCCCGTGCTGTCTCGCGTGGTGGGCAAGCACTGCGAGTCCGGGGACATCGTGGTGAAGGACGTGTACCTTCCGTCAGACGTGGCCCGCGGCGACCTGCTCGCCGTCCCGGCCACCGGCGCCTACACCCACGTGATGGGCTCCAACTACAACGCGCTGCCCCGCCCGGCCGTCGTGGCCGTCACCGGGGGAGCGGCCCGCACGATCATCCGCCGGGAGACGGTCGCGGACCTGCTGGATCGCGAGGTCGACCCGCAGGACCCCGCCCGCTGAGGACGGCGGACGGCACACACCGCACCGACGGCCGCCCCGTGCCGCGCACAGTCGAAGCAACGCCCACCAGGAGGACCATGACGCAGCCGCAGACCACCACCCAGGCCATCACCGTCGCCCTGCTCGGCGGCGGCACCGTGGGATCCCAGGTGGCCCGCATCCTCACCGAGGACGCGGACATGCTCGCCGCCAAGGCCGGTGCTCCGCTGCGCCTGGCCGGCGTGGCCGTGCGCTCGACGGACCGGAGACGTGACTACCAGCTGCCGAAGGACGTGTACACAACGGAGGCCGAGCCGCTGATCGACGGCGCGGACATCGTGGTCGAGCTGATGGGCGGCATCGAACCGGCGCGCACCCTGATCGAGCAGGCGCTGCGGGACGGCAAGGCCGTGGTCACCGGCAACAAGGCGCTGCTGGCCCGGCACGGCGAGGAGCTCTCGGCCATCGCCGCCGAGCACGGCGCCCAGCTGGCCTTCGAGGCCGCCGTGGCCGGCGCCATCCCCATCCTGCGCCCGCTGCGCGACTCGCTCTCCGGGGACCGGGTCACCCGCATCATGGGCATCGCCAACGGCACCACGAACTTCATCCTGGACCGCATGGACAGCGCCGGCGCGGACTTCGCCGACGCGCTGGCCGAGGCCCAGGAGCTGGGCTACGCCGAGGCCGACCCCACCGCAGACGTGGAGGGCCACGACGCCGCCGCGAAGGTCGCCATCCTGGCCACCCTCGCCTTCGGCACGGACTACTCCATCGACGAGGTCTCCTGCGAGGGCATCACGCAGATCACCGCCGCCGACTCCGCCGCGGCCGCGGACGCCGGCTACGTCATCAAGCTGCTCGGCATCGCCGAGCGCCGCACCGGACAGGACGGGACCGAGGGCGCCGTGCTGCGCGTGCACCCCACCATGGTCCCGCGTGAGCATCCGCTCGCCGCCGTCCGCGGCGCCTACAACGCCGTGTACGTGGAAGCGGAGAACGCCGGTGAGCTCATGTTCTACGGCCCGGGCGCCGGCGGAGCCCCCACCGCCTCCGCGGTGATGGGCGACGTGGTCTCGGTGGCCGAGCGCCTCGTGCGCGGCGGCCCGGCCCGCGTGCGCACCTCGATCGCCTCGCTGCCGGCGCTGGACGCCGAGGAGGCCCACACCTCCGTGATGGTGGTCCTCACCGTCGCCGATGCCCCCGGCGTGCTGCGCCGCGTGGCCGGCGTCTTCGAGGGCCACGGCGTCTCCATCGAGGCGATGCGCCAGAACTCCGCCACCGCCGAGGGCGAGAGCGAGGTCCAGCTGCGCATCATCACCCACCACGCCCGCCAGCGGGACCTCGACGCCACCGTCGAGGAGCTGCGCGACCTGGACGTCGTCCGCGGCGTCGTCTCCGTCGTCCGAGTCGAAGGAAAGTGAACACCTGATGGCACATCAGTGGAAGGGCGTCGTCCGCGAGTACGCCGACCGCCTGCCGGTCACCGAGCACACCCGCGTCATCACCCTGGGCGAGGGCGGCACCCCGCTGATCCAGGCTCCGCACCTGTCCGAGCTCGTGGCCGGCGACGTGTACGTGAAGTTCGAGGGCATGAACCCCACCGGCTCCTTCAAGGACCGCGGCATGACCGTGGCCATCACGGCCGCCGTGGCCGAGGGGGCCGAGGCTGTGGTCTGTGCCTCCACCGGCAACACCTCCGCCTCTGCCGCCGCCTACGCGGCACAGGCCGGCATCACCTGCGCGGTGCTGGTGCCGGAGGGCAAGATCTCCATGGGCAAGATGTCCCAGGCCGTGGCCCACGGCGCCCAGATCCTGCAGGTCCAGGGCAACTTCGACAACTGCCTCGAGGTGGCCCGCAAGCTCTCCGAGAACTACCCGGTGTTCCTTGTGAACTCGGTGAACCCGGCGCGCATCGAGGGCCAGAAGACCGGCGCGTTCGAGGTGGTCGACGCCCTCGGCGACGCCCCGGACTACCACCTGCTGCCGGTCGGCAATGCCGGCAACATCACCGCGTACTGGAAGGGCTACCAGGAGTACGCCCGACCGTACGTGAACCCGCACCCGGGCACCTCGGACGAGGAGCTTCCGGCCGTGGCCACCACGACGCCGACGATGTGGGGCTTCCAGGCCGCCGGCGCGGCCCCGATCGTGGCAGGCCACCCGATCCTCGAGCCGGACACGATCGCCACGGCCATCCGCATCGGCAACCCCGCCTCCTGGGACCAGGCCACCGCCGCCCGCGACGCCTCCGGCGGCCTCATCGACTCCGTGACGGACGAAGAGATCCTTCAGGCGCACCGCTGGCTCTCCTCCAAGGAGGGCGTGTTCGTGGAGCCGGCCTCCGCCGCCGGCGTGGCAGGGCTGCTCAAGCACCATGCCGCCGGCGACGTGCCCGAGGGCAAGACCTGGGTCATCACCGTCACCGGGCACGGCCTGAAGGACCCGCAGTGGGCCCTCAAGGCAGCCGACGGATCTGACGTCACCCCCGAGTCCGTGGACGTCGACGTGGTCACCGTGGCCAAGGCGCTGGGGCTGTCCTGATGCCGACGCTGCGTGCGCTCCCGGCCGGCCGGTCCGTGCGCGTGGCCGTGCCGGCCACCTCCGCGAACCTCGGCCCGGGCTTCGACACCCTCGGCCTCGCCCTGGAGCTGCGGGACGAGGTGACGTTCACCGTGGTGGACGGCCCCTCGTCCGCCCGCGTCACCGGGGAGGGGGAGGGGGCCCTGCCCGACGACGGCACGCATCTGATCGTCCGCCTCGCCCTGGAGCATCTGGCCATCAGGGGCGCCACGGCGCCCGGTCTCGCCCTGCAGGCCCGCAACGTGATCCCACACTCGCGCGGCCTGGGGTCGTCCGCGGCCGCCGTGGTGGCGGCCCTGGCCGGTGCCGAGGCGCTGCTCGAGCCGAGGGGCCGGCTGGATCCGGCCGGCCTGCTGGACGCGTGTGCGCACCGCGAAGGCCACCCGGACAACGTGGCGCCCGCCCTGGCCGGAGGCGCCACCGCCTCCTGGGTCGACGACGCCGACGGCGGCTTCCGCACCGCCAGGCTGCGACTGCACCCGGACCTGGTGCCGGTGGTGGCGGTGCCGGACGCCCGACTGGCCACCCACACCGCCCGCGGACTGCTGCCGGAGACCGTGCCGCACGCCGTGGCCGCCGCCCAGGCCGGCCGCGCCGCGCTGTTGACGCACGCCCTCGCCGAGGACCCGTCCCTGCTGCTGCCGGCCACCAAGGACTGGCTGCACCAGGACTTCCGTGCCTCTGCGATGCCGGAGAGCGCCCGGCTGGTCCAGGTGCTGCGCCGCGCCGGCCACGCGGCCGTGGTCTCCGGTGCCGGCCCGACCGTGCTGGTGCTCGCCGCCGGCGCGACGGCCGCCGAAGAAGCGGCCGGGCTGTTGCAGGCCGAGGCGGAGTCGACCGCGGCGCGCTGGACCGTGACGGTGAGTGCCGTGGCGTCCGAGGGTGTTAGGGTGGAGACACTCCAACACGGCTGACGGGAGCCGATCCAGGCTTCTGCTGCGGTGGCGGACCCGTCTTCCACACGTCCCGTTCTGGGACATCGGCAAGGACCGGTTCGCAGGCATCGCCGCGACGGCGACGACCACCTCCCCACCCGTGGCGGAGAACCCCCTCTTTTTCACCCGGCCCTCAGGGCTGCCGCAGCGCAGCACGGCCGGAAACCATCGACGAGCCGTGCCCGCAGTGAGCGCGCCACGGCCGAAACCGAGTCAGAAGGACCCTTCGTGACCGAATCCATGGAACAGACCGCCCCCTCCGCGAACGCCGGCGGCGGACTGGCCTCTCTCAAGCTCGCCCAGCTCCAGGCCCTGGCCTCCCAGCTCGGCATCACCGGCAGCCGCCGCATGCGCAAGTCGGACCTGGTGGCCGCGATCGCCGACCACCAGCGCGGCGGTGCCGTGGCCGACCGCGAGGCCGCGGAGAAGCGTGCGGCCGAGAAGAAGGCCGCCGAGCAGAAGAAGGCCGCCGAGAAGACGGAGAAGGACGAGACCGCGCAGGGCGAACAGCGCTCCGAGCGCCCGGCCCGCCGCTCCCGCCGCGTCGACTCGGACGGCTCCGCGCCGGCCGAGCAGCGCGGGGACCGCAAGGACGAGCAGAGCCGGGACGAGCAGAGCCAGGGCGAGCAGGACAGCCGCGACCGTGGCCGCCGGAAGCAGGGTCAGGACGAGACCCGTGGCGAGGGCCAGGACAAGGCCTCCGGCGGCGACCGCGAGGACCGCGGCGACCGCTCTGAGGACGAGAAGAAGTCCGGCAGCCACGAGCGCGAGAACGGCCGCAGGGACAAGGGCGGCCGCAGCAGCGACGAGGACGACCGCGACAACGGCGGCCGCAACGACAACGGCGGCCGGAACCGGAAGCGCGGCGACCGCGACGAGGACGACCGCGACAACGGCGGCCGCAATGACAAGGGCGGCCGGAATCGGAACCGCGGCGACCGCGACGACGACGAGCGCGGTTCGCGTCGCTCCCGCCGCAACCGCAACCGCAACGACCGCAACCGGAACCGCCGCGGCCGCGGCGGCCCCGAGGTGGACGACACCGAGCTGACCGAGGACGACGTCCTGCAGCCGGTGGCCGGCATCCTCGACGTGCTGGACAACTACGCCTTCGTCCGCACCTCCGGCTACCTGCCCGGCCAGAACGACGTCTACGTCTCCCTGCAGATGGTCAAGAAGTACGGCCTGCGCAAGGGTGACGCCGTGGTCGGCGCCATCCGTGCCCCGCGTGAGGGCGAGAAGCGCAACAGCGGCGGCGGCAACCGTCAGAAGTTCAACGCCCTGGTGAAGCTGTCCACCGTGAACGGCGCCCCGGCCGAGGAGGATCCGACCCGCGTCGAGTTCTCCAAGCTGGTCCCGCTGTACCCGCAGGAGCGCCTGCGCCTGGAGACCGACCACAAGCTGGTCGGCCCCCGCGTGATCGACCTGGTCAGCCCGATCGGCAAGGGTCAGCGCGGCCTCATCGTCTCCCCGCCGAAGGCCGGCAAGACGATGATCCTGCAGTCGATCGCCAACGCGATCACCACGAACAACCCCGAGGTCCACCTCATGATGGTGCTCGTCGACGAGCGCCCGGAGGAGGTCACGGACATGCAGCGTTCGGTGAAGGGCGAGGTCATCGCCTCGACCTTCGACCGGCCGGCGGACGACCACACCACCGTGGCCGAGCTGGCGATCGAGCGTGCCAAGCGCCTCGTGGAGCTGGGCCGAGACGTGGTGGTCCTGCTCGACTCCATGACCCGCCTGGGCCGCGCCTACAACCTGGCCGCCCCGGCCTCGGGCCGCATCCTCTCCGGCGGTGTGGACTCCTCGGCGCTGTACCCGCCGAAGAAGTTCTTCGGCGCCGCCCGCAACATCGAGAACGGCGGCTCCCTGACCATCCTCGCCACCGCCCTGGTGGAGACCGGCTCCCGCATGGACGAGGTCATCTTCGAGGAGTTCAAGGGCACCGGCAACATGGAACTGCGCCTGTCCCGCCAGCTCGCTGAGCGCCGCATCTTCCCGGCGGTGGACGTCAACGCGTCCGGCACCCGCCGCGAGGAGGCCCTTCTCTCCCCGGAGGAGGTCAAGATCATGTGGAAGCTGCGCCGCGTGCTCTCCGGTCTGGAGACCCAGCAGGCGCTGGAGCTGCTCACCAACAAGATCAAGGACACCGCGTCCAACGCCGAGTTCCTCATGCTGGTCTCCAAGACCACCCTGGGCTCGAAGGGCGACGACTAGTCCCCACCGCCACGCCGGCCCCGGCGGGAGCACCTGCTTCCGCCGGGGCCGGCGTCGTCGTGTCCGCCCCTGTCCTGTCCGACTCTGTCCTGTTCGCCGCTGTCCCGTCCCCACTCCGAAAGGCCACCGCCGTGTTCGACTCCGTCACCGAGCTGCTCGCCGAGCACCGCGAGCTCACCGAGCGCCTGGCCGACCCGGCCGTGCACGCAGATGCCGCCCTGGCTCGACGCCTGGGGCGGCGGTACGCGGAGCTGGGGGCCGTCGTCGCGGCCCACACCGCGTGGGAGCAGGCGGAGGAGGACCTGGCCGACGCCGCCGAGCTGGCCGCCGAACCGGGGGAGGACGGCGAGGCCTTCGCCGCCGAGCTGCCCGGGCTCACCGCACGCCGGGACGAGGCCGCCGAGCGCCTGCGCCGCGTGCTCATCCCGCGCGACCCGGACGACTCCCGAGACGTGATCATGGAGGTCAAGGCCGGCGAAGGCGGCGAGGAGGCCGCGCTGTTCGCCGGGGACCTGGTGCGGATGTACCTGCGCTACGCCGAGTCCCGCGGCTGGTCCTGCCAGGTGCTCTCCGCCACGGAATCGGACCTCGGTGGGTACAAGGACGCGCAGATCGCCGTGCGCGGCACGGGGTCCGGCCCGTCCGAGGGCGTGTTCGCGGCCCTGAAGTTCGAAGGCGGTGTGCACCGGGTGCAGCGCGTGCCCGTCACCGAGTCCGCCGGGCGCATCCACACCTCGGCCGCCGGCGTGCTGGTGCTGCCGGAGGCGGAGGAGGCCGAAGAGGTCCGGATCGACCCGCACGAGTTGAAGGTGGACGTCTTCCGTTCCTCGGGCCCGGGCGGGCAGTCCGTGAACACGACCGACTCGGCTGTGCGCCTGACCCACCTGCCGACGGGCATCGTGGTGTCCATGCAGAATGAGAAGTCGCAGCTGCAGAACCGCGAGGCCGCCCTGCGCGTGCTGCGCTCCCGCCTGCTGGACCTGCAGCGCCAGGAGCGCGAGGCCGCGGACGCCGCCGCACGCCACGGTCAGGTCCGCACCCTGGACCGCTCCGAGCGCGTGCGGACCTACAACTTCCCGGAGAACCGGATCGCGGACCACCGCTCCGGTTACAAGGCCTACAACCTGGACGCCGTGCTGGACGGCGACCTCGGCCCCGTCATCGCCTCCCTGCAGGCCCAGGACGAGCAGCGCCGCCTCGACGCCCTCGGTGGGGGAGCGGCATGACCGGCAGCGGCCTGTCCGCGGGAGGTGCCGGGCCCGCCTCCGGCGGTGCCCTCCCGCAGCCGGCGACGACGGACTGGCACCTGCTCGTGCGCGGTGCGCTCCAGCGTCTGTCCGGCTCCGGGGTGGACAGCCCGCGGGCCGACGCCGAGCAGCTCGCCGCCCACGTGATGGGTCTTCAGACCGGTGCCGCCCTGGCCCGCATCCTCGCCGGCGCCCAGGCGTCGGCGGACGAGGCCGCGCGCTACGGCGAGCTCGTCGCCCGGCGCGCCCAGCGCGTGCCACTGCAGCACCTCACGGGCGAGGCCTCCTTCCACGGCGTGTGCCTGCAGGTGGGCCCCGGGGTCTTCCTGCCGCGCCCGGAGACCGAGCTGCTCGTCGAGCACACCCTGGCCGCCGTGGCGGGGATCGACCGCCCCGTGCTCGTGGACCTGTGCACCGGCTCCGGCGCCGTCGCCGCCGCCCTCGCCCACGCCCGCGCCGAGACCGGGCGGCCCGCCGACGTGCACGCCGTGGAGCTGGACCCGACCGCCCACCGCTGGGCGGCCCGGAACCTGGAGCCGCTCGGCGTCCACCTGGTGCTCGGCGATGCCGCCGCGGCGCTGTCCGAGCTGGACGGCACGGCGGACGCGGTGACCGTGAACCCGCCGTACGTGCCCGACGGGCGGCTGCCGGCCCAGCCGGAGGCTCGCCTCGATCCGGCGATCGCCCTCTACGGCGGCGATGCGGCCGGCACCCGCATCCCCCTGACGATGGCCACGGCGGCCGCCCGGCTGCTCCGGACCGGGGGAGTGCTGACCATGGAGCACGACGAGACCCACGGGCCCGAGCTGGTCTCGGCCGTGAGGGCACAGGGGGCCTGGGCCGACGTCGTCGGGCACCAGGACCTGACCGGACGCCCCCGCTGGCTGCACGCCGTGCGCGCCTGACCGACAGAGAGGACGATGATGGAAGAATGGAACGCGTGAGTGAGCTGATCGACGTCACGGACACCACCGACCTTCACCACGCCGTGGAGCGTGCCCGGACGGCCCTGGGCAACCGCGAGTGCGTGGTGCTGCCGACCGACACCGTCTACGGCATCGGTGCGGACGCGTTCTCCCCGCTGGCCGTCGCCGTGCTGCTGGCCGCCAAGGGCCGAGGCCGCACCATGCCGCCGCCGGTGCTCATCGCGGACCGCAACGTGATGCAGGGCCTGGCGTACGACGTCCCCGAGGCCGCCGAGCAGCTGGCCGCCGAGCACTGGCCGGGGCCGCTCACCCTGATCCTCAAGTCCCAGCCGACCCTCACCTGGGACCTCGGTGAGACCCGCGGGACCGTGGCCCTGCGCGTGCCTGCCGACCCGGCCGCGCGCGAACTGCTCTACGCCGTGGGCCCGATGGCCGTCTCCTCCGCCAACCGCACCGGCATGGCCGCGGCCACCACCGTCCAGGAGGCCCAGGAGATGCTCGGCGAGACCGTCTCCGTCTACCTGGACGGCGGCCCGCGCGCCGAGAACACCCCGTCGACCATCGTCGACTGCACCGTCACCCCCTTCCGGGTCGCCCGCCAGGGCGCCCTGCCGCTCGAGGTGCTGCGCGAGACCGTCCCGGACCTGCTGGCCGAGGGCGAGGACGCCCCGCCGCCGGAGACCGCCACCCCCGCCGACCCGGGGACCTTCTCCGACATCGACCCCGCCGACGGCGTCCCCGCCCCGGGGAACGGGGGCGCCTCCGTGCCGGAGGAGGCCGCCGAGCCCGAGGCCGACGAACACCCGCCCCGGGACTGACCGTCCCCCATGCGTGCCTACGTCCTGGTCATCGCGGTCACGGCGCTCACCTGCCTGGTGACGACGCCGCTGATCCGCCAGGTCGCGCTCCGGGGCCGCGCCTACAGCCCGCACCGCACCCGCGACATGCACGTCCGCGCCGTCCCCAAGCTCGGCGGGGTGGCCATGGTCATGGCCGTGCTCCTGGGCATGACGGTCGCCGGCACCGTGCCCTTCCTCGACGGCATCTTCACCGACTCCGCCCCCGTCCGCGGGCTCCTCGCGGCGCTCGGCATCATCACGGTCCTCGGGATCGTGGACGACCTCTGGGACCTGCGCTGGTGGGCGAAGATGGCCGGGCAGATCGCCGCGGCCCTCGCGGTGGCGATGGGCGGCATCAGGGTCGAGGCCATGCCCTTCGCCTGGATCCCGGTCGGCAACGAGCCGATCCAGATCCTGCTGACCGTGTTCGTGATCGTGCTGACCATGAACGCCATCAACTTCGTGGACGGGCTGGACGGCCTCGCCGCGGGCGTCGCGCTGATCGGCGGGTCGGCCTTCTTCGTGTACTCGTACCTGCTGACCAGGACGATCAACGAGTTCGACTACTCGAATCTCGCGACGCTCATGATGGCGCTGCTCGTCGGGGCCGCCCTCGGGTTCCTGCCGTACAACGTCAGCCCGGCCAAGATCTTCATGGGAGAGGCCGGCGCCCTGCTCATCGGGCTGCTGCTGGCCACGGCCGCCGTCGCCGTGACCGCCGACGTCGACGCGCTGGACGGGTTCCGGTTCCGCAACGTGCCGGCCTACATGCCGATCCTGCTGCCGCTGGCCGTGCTCGCCCTGCCGCTGATCGACCTGACCGCGGCGGTGATCCGCCGCACCGCCCGCGGCTCAAGCCCGTTCTCCGCGGACCGCGGCCACCTCCACCACAAGCTCGTGGACGGCGGCTACACCCAGCCGCAGGCCGTGGCGCTGCTCTGGCTCTGGAGCTTCCTCGTCTCCTGGGGAGCGGTGTCCCTGAACTTCTTCGACGACCGCGTCGTCCTCCCGGTCCTGGCCGTGCTGCTGCTCGCCGCCGGGTACCTCACCCTGCACCCCATGGTGCGCCGCCGCCGAGGCGCGGCCGAGACCACCCCCGACGAGGTCGACCCCCAGGAGCTGCGATGACCGCCCGCCGACGACGAGCCCCGCGCGAGAACACCCGGGGCTGGTGGGGGATCCTCCTGGTCTCGGTGGCGGCCACCGCCGCGGCCGTCGCCGTCTGCGCGCTCGTGTCCGGCCTGATGCACGGGGGAGCGGCCGCCGCCTCCGCCGGCCTCGGCGGGGGACTGGTGCTGCTGCTGTCCGCGGTCACCCTCGCCCTCATCGCCTGGCTGTGGGACCGGCAGCGCGAGATGGTCATGGTGCTGAGCATCGGTGCATTCGTCCTCAAGATCGTGCTCTACGGCCTCGCACTCACCGTCGTCCCCCGACCGCCGTGGCTCGACGAGCTCGCCGCAGGGGTGGCCGCGCTCGTGGCGATCGTGGTCTGGCAGGCCGCGGAGGTGCTCGTGTTCGCACGCACCCGCCGCAGCATCTACTGACGCGTGAAACGGGTCCTGCGCCGCAGATCTGCGGGGCGGGCGTCGGGCCGGGCAGGCCATGCCCGAATGGGGTGAGCGCCACACTCCTGACGGCGTCTGCAGTTCGTTCGCGGGGGCATCTTTTTGGTATCGTTATCTCAGATCACAATCGACGGCCACAGGTGCCGCCGTGCGCGACCACATCTCCCCATGGCAGAGCCGCCGACCGTGGCCCTGACGTGCGCGGATGCGGGAGCCGGCAGCCGGGCTGTCGACGCATCACTGCCAGAGAGGACCCGCGTGCTTTCCCTCGTGCTCGCCAATGTCGCCAGCGCCGGCTTCATGCCGCCCAGCATCAGCGACGCCCACCTGCCGGAGATCCTGCCGTGGGGTGCCGAGTACGGCACCGGCTTCGGCAAGCAGATGCTGATGGTCATCCTGTCGATCGTCCTGATCTCCGGCTTCTTCATGCTGGCCATGCGCAAGCCGAAGCTGGTCCCGGGCAAGACCCAGTGGCTGGCCGAGTCGGGCTACTCCTTCGTGCGCAACTCCATCGCCAAGGACATCCTCGGAGAGAAGGACTTCAAGGCCTGGGTCCCGCTGCTGTTCGGCCTCTTCTTCTTCGTGCTGGTCAACAACATCTTCGGCGCGATCCCGCTGCTGCAGCTGCCGTCGTTCTCCCACGCCGGCGCCGCCTACGCCCTCGCCCTGATCGTCTACGTCATCTGGATCGGCGTCGGCATCCGCCACCACGGCCCGAAGTACTTCAAGCTGGCCGTCGTCCCGTCCGGCGTCCCGGGCTGGATCCTCCCGCTGCTCGTGCCGCTCGAGGTCATCTCGAACTTCATCGTGCGCCCGCTGACCCACTCCCTGCGTCTGATGGCGACCATGCTCGCCGGCCACATGATCGTGATGCTGGCCGGCACCGGTGCCGCCTACCTGATCATGGAGTCGGGCTCCCTCTTCCTGCAGGGCGCCGGTGTCCTGGCGATCATCGGCTCGGTCGCGCTGTACTTCCTCGAGCTGCTGATCATGTACCTGCAGGCCTTCGTGTTCACCCTGCTCACCGCGATCTACGTCCAGGGAGCGATCGCGGCGAACGACCACTGAGTTTTCCGGGGCCGGCAGCCTGAGCGCACCGGCCACGGAGCGGCGGCCGGCGGCCGCCACCCCACAGACGTCTCGATGCCGGTGACCGCCGGGCCACATCGGGAACACCCTCCGACCCTGCCGGGGACCGACTCCGGCATCGTGAAAGGAACACCATGGATCTCCACGGTTCTCTCAACATGATCGGCTACGGCCTGGCCTCCATCGGCTCCGCCATCGGCGTGGGCCTCATCTTCGCCGCCTACATCAACGGCGTCGCCCGCCAGCCGGAGGCCCAGCGCATCCTGCAGCCGATCGCCCTGCTCGGCTTCGCGCTGGCCGAGGCCCTCGCCATCTTGGGCCTGGTCTTCGCCTTCGTCATCGGCGCCTGACGCGCCCGTGTCCAGCGAGCGGTCGGCCGACCCGAGGGTCGGCCCGGCGGCTCCTCCTATTCAGGACTCATGACCGAAGGATGGTTGAAACATGATCAGCTCTGCACTGATCCTGGGCGCGGCTGAGGGTGCGAATCCTCTCGTTCCCAACCCGTGGGAGATGCTCGTCGTCGCGGTGGGCTTCGCCGTGCTGATGTTCATCGTCATCAAGTTCATCGTCCCGGCCCTCGAGAAGTCCTACCAGGACCGTGTCGAGGCGATCGAGGGCGGCCTGGCCAAGGCCGAGAAGGCCCAGGCCGAGGCGAACGCGATGATGGCGGACTACGAGCAGCAGCTCGCCGACGCCCGCCACGAGGCCAACCGCATCCGCGAGGAGGCCCGCACCGAGGGCGCTCAGATCGTCGCGGAGGCCAAGGAGCGTGCTCAGGCCGAGGCGAACCGCATCACCGAGCAGGCCCACACCCAGATCGCCGCTGACCGCGCCCAGGCTGCCACCCAGCTGCGCACCGAGGTCGGCACCCTGGCCACCACGCTGGCCGGCAAGATCGTGGGCGAGTCCCTGGACGACGACGCCCGCTCCCAGCGAGTGGTCGACCGATTCCTGGCTGATCTCGACAAGCACCAGAACGCAGGTGTGTCCGAATGATGACCGGTGCATCGAGGGACTCCCTGGCCGCTGCCCTCCAGGCGGCGGAGCCGGTGCTGAACGAGGGCGGCGTCGCCCTGGCCCGTGAGCTCTTCGGCGCCCTGGACGTCATGGACGAGCACGGTGCCGTGCGTCGCGCGCTGACCGACCCGGCCTGGACGACCGAGCGCCGTCACGGCCTCGTCGACTCCCTGTTCGGCACCCGGGTGACCCCCGGTGCGCTGCAGGTCCTGAAGGATCTGGCCGGTCGTCGCTGGTCGGCTGAGCGGGATCTCGGCGACGCCCTGGAGGTCGTGGCCTCCCATGCCGCGGCCGCCGAGGCCGAGCGCGGCGGGCACGAGGGCCTTGCGGGCCTGTCCCGCGAGCTGCTCGGCTTCAACCGCACCGCCGACTCCTCGCACGAGGTGCAGTGGGCGCTGACCGACCAGCAGGCCCCCGCCGAGGCCCGTGTGGCCCTGGCGCACCGCCTGCTGGGCAAGGACGCCACCGAGCCGGGCAAGCTGCTCGTGGAGCGGGCCGTCAAGGCTCCCCGCGGCCGCAAGCCCTTCCGCGCCGTGCGCGACTGTGCTGACGTCGTGGCAGACCGTCAGCGTCAGTGGATCGCCGACGTCACCGTCGCCAAGCCCCTGGACGAGACCCAGCAGGATCGCCTGGCCCAGGGCCTGAGCCGCGCCTTCGGTCGCGAGCTCGTCCTGGACATGACCGTCGACCCCACCGTGGTGGGCGGCATCCGCGTGCAGGTGGGCGACGACGTGATCGACGCGTCCATGTCGAGCCGACTCAACGACCTCCAGCGCCGGATGGCCGGCTGACCCGAGGGTCGGCCGCACCGGGGACGGAACACTTACGAACCGCTGCATCATCGTCACGTCGATGATCGCCAAAGCAACAGAGAGCAGGGACTGCAGATGGCCGAACTGACCATCAACGCTGACGATGTCCGCAATGCCTTGAACGACTTCGCGGCATCCTACGAACCGACCGGCGGAGACCGCACCGAGGTGGGCCACGTGCTCACCGCCGCGGACGGCATCGCCCGTGTGGAGGGCCTGCCCTCCGTCATGGCGAACGAGCTCCTCCGTTTCGAGAACGGCACCCTGGGCCTGGCCCAGAACCTCGACACCCGTGAGATCGGCGTCGTCGTGCTGGGCGAGTTCCAGCAGATCCGCGAGGGCATGGAGGTCCACCGCACCGGCGAGATCCTCTCGGTCCCGGTCGGCGACGGCTTCATGGGCCGCGTCGTGGACCCGCTGGGCCAGCCGCTGGACGACCTGGGCCCGATCGAGGCCGAGGGCCGCCGTGCCCTCGAGCTGCAGGCGCCGACCGTGACCGAACGCAAGTCGGTGCACGAGCCGCTGCAGACCGGCATCAAGGCGATCGACGCCATGATCCCGATCGGCCGTGGCCAGCGCCAGCTGATCATCGGCGACCGCCAGACCGGCAAGACCGCCATCGCGGTCGACACCATCCTGAACCAGAAGGCCAACTGGGAGTCCGGCGATCCGGAGAAGCAGGTCCGCTGCGTCTACGTCGCCGTCGGCCAGAAGGCCTCCACCATCGCCGGTGTGCGCGCCACCCTCGAGGAGCAGGGTGCGCTGGAGTACACCACCATCGTGGCGTCCCCGGCCTCCGACCCGGCGGGCTTCAAGTACCTAGCCCCGTACGCCGGCTCGGCCATCGGCCAGCACTGGATGTACGGCGGCAAGCACGTCCTGATCATCTTCGACGACCTGTCGAAGCAGGCCGAGGCCTACCGCGCCGTCTCCCTCCTCCTCCGCCGTCCCCCGGGACGCGAGGCCTACCCGGGCGACGTGTTCTACCTGCACTCCCGGCTGCTCGAGCGCTGCGCGAAGCTGTCCGACGAGATGGGCGCCGGCTCCATGACCGGTCTGCCGATCATCGAGACCAAGGCGAACGACGTGTCGGCCTACATCCCGACCAACGTCATCTCCATCACCGACGGGCAGATCTTCCTGCAGTCGGACCTGTTCAACGCGAACCAGCGTCCGGCCGTGGACGTCGGCATCTCCGTGTCCCGCGTGGGCGGCGCCGCCCAGGTGAAGGCCATGAAGAAGGTCTCCGGCACCCTGAAACTGGACCTGGCCCAGTACCGCGACATGCAGGCGTTCTCCATGTTCGCCTCTGACCTGGACCCGGCCACCCGCCGCCAGCTCGCCCGCGGTGAGCGCCTCATGGAGCTCCTGAAGCAGCCGCAGTACATGCCGTACCCGGTCGAGGAGCAGGTCGTGTCGATCTGGGCCGGTTCCAAGGGCCACCTCGACGAGGTGGCCGTGGACGACGTCCTCCGCTTCGAGCGTGAATTCATCGACCACCTGCGCCGCAAGGACGTGGCGCTCGGTGCGATCGGCTCCACCGGCAAGCTCGAGGACGACACCCTCGAGGTCCTGACCTCGGAGATCGAGGAGTTCAAGAAGAACTTCGAGCCCTCGGGCAAGGACGGCGTCGCCGCCGGCAACGAGGAGCACCAGGCGATCGACGAGGATCAGGTCGCGCAGGAGCAGATCACCAAGCAGAAGCGCTGACCGCAGAGGATCAGTGAGCGGCCCGGCGTCATGCCGGCGCCGGGCCGCCGCCCCTCCGCCAGGAAAGGACCACCATGGGAGCCCAGATCCGGGTCTACCGTCAGAAGATCGCATCGACCTCGTCGATGAAGAAGATCTTCAAGGCGATGGAACTGATCGCCACGTCCCGCATCACGAAGGCACGCGAGCGGGTCAACCAGTCGCTGCCGTACGCGAACGCGATCACGCGCGCCGTCTCCGCAGTCTCGTCCCAGCACGACATCGACCACGTGCTGACCACCGAGCCGGAGAACCCGACCCGGGCCGCCGTGCTGATCATGTCCTCCGACCGCGGCCTGGCCGGCGCCTACTCGGCGAACGTCCTGCGCAAGTCGGAGGAGCTCATCCAGCGCCTCACCGACGAGGGTAAGGAGATCGACCTCTACGTGCTCGGCCGCAAGGCCCAGGGCTACCTGGACTTCCGCAGCCGCGAGTACGTCAAGGTGTGGACCGGCCAGACCGACTCCCCGGTCGCCGAGCGTGCCAAGGAAATCGGCGAGACCCTTGTGGACGCGTTCCTCAAGGACACCGCCGCCGGCGGCGTGGACGAGATCCACGTGGTCTTCACCGAGTTCGTCTCGCTCGTCAAGCAGAATCCGTCGGTCGTGCGCCTGCTTCCCCTCGAGGTCGTCGAGGAGCAGGTCACCGACCCGGACGACGTCCTCCCGCTGTACGAGTACGAGCCGGACGCGGAGCAGGTCCTGGACGCCCTCCTGCCGAAGTACATCGAGTCCCGCATCTTCAACGCGATGCTGCAGGCCGCCGCCTCGGAGCTGGCCAACCGCCAGCGCGCGATGAAGTCGGCGGGCGACAACGCCACGAACCTCATCAAGGACTACACGCTCCTGATGAACAACGCTCGACAGGCGGAGATCACGCAGGAGCTCACCGAGCTCATCGCCGGTGCAGACGCGCTCAACAACTCCTGAGCGCAGACGCCATCCGACCCGCCATCCACACACGATAAGAAGTGAGAGAGATGACTGCCACCATCAACGATCAGGGCACCGGGGCCTCCACCGGCGGTGCCATCGGGCGCGTCGCCCGCGTCATCGGTCCGGTGATCGATGCCGAGTTCCCCGCCAACGCCATGCCGGAGATCTACAACGCGCTGACTGCTGAGCTGACCCTCAACGGCCAGACCCGCGTCGTGACCTTCGAGGTCGCCCAGCACCTGGGCGACAACATGGTCCGCGCGATCTCCCTGCAGTCCACCGACGGTCTCGTCCGCGGCGCCCAGGTCACCGACACGGGTGCACCGATCTCCGTGCCGGTCGGCGACGTGGTCAAGGGCCACCTGTTCAACGTGCTGGGCGAGACCCTGGACACCCCGATCGACTCGCTCGACGTGACCGAGCGCTGGCCGATCCACCGCGCCGCCCCGTCCTTCGCCGCCCTTGAGGGCTCCACCGAGATGCTGGAGACCGGCATCAAGGTGATCGACCTGCTGACCCCCTACATCAAGGGCGGCAAGATCGGTCTGTTCGGCGGTGCGGGTGTGGGCAAGACCGTGCTCATCCAGGAGATGATCACCCGTGTGGCCCGCAACTTCGGCGGCACCTCCGTGTTCGCCGGCGTCGGCGAGCGCACCCGTGAGGGCAACGACCTCTGGGTCGAGATGGACGAGGCCGACGTGCTCAAGGACACCGCCCTGGTGTTCGGCCAGATGGACGAGCCGCCGGGAACCCGTCTGCGCGTGGCCCTGTCCGCGCTGACCATGGCGGAGTACTTCCGCGATGTGCAGAACCAGGACGTGCTGCTGTTCATCGACAACATCTTCCGCTTCTCCCAGGCCGGCTCCGAGGTCTCCACCCTGCTGGGCCGCATGCCCTCCGCGGTGGGCTACCAGCCGAACCTGGCGGACGAGATGGGTGTGCTGCAGGAGCGCATCACCTCGACTCGCGGCCACTCCATCACCTCGATGCAGGCTGTGTACGTCCCCGCGGACGACTACACCGACCCGGCCCCGGCCAACGTGTTCGCCCACCTGGACGCCACCACCAACCTGACCCGTGACCTCGCTTCGCGTGGTCTGTACCCGGCCGTGGATCCGCTGGCATCGACCTCGCGCATCCTCGACCCGCAGTACGTGGGCCAGGACCACTACGACACCGCGATCCGCGTGAAGCAGATCCTGCAGAAGAACAAGGAGCTGCAGGACATCATCGCGATCCTCGGCGTCGACGAGCTCGGCGAGGAGGACAAGATCACCGTGGCGCGCGCCCGCAAGATCGAGCAGTTCCTCTCGCAGAACACCTACACCGCGAAGCAGTTCACCGGTGTCGAGGGCTCGACCGTGCCGATCAAGGACACCGTCGAGGGCTTCAAGGCCATCTGCGACGGCGACGTCGACCACATCGCCGAGCAGGCCTTCTACAACGTCGGCGGCATGGACGACGTCGAGCGCGAGTGGGCCAAGATCCAGGCTGAGGGCTGATCGTCATGGCAGAGCTGAAGGTGGAGATCGTCTCCGAGGAGCGCTCCGTGTGGAACGGCACCGCCTCGGCGGTGTCCGCACGGACGATCGACGGTGAGATCGGCATCCTGCCCGGCCACACCCCGCTGCTCGCCGTGCTCGGCGACGGCGAGGTCGTGCTCCGCACCACGGACGGCTCCACGGTGACGGCTCACGCCGCCGGTGGATTCTTCTCCGTGGACAACGACCAGGTCGTCATCGCTGCCACCAGCGCCCGCATGGGCTCTGGGAAGCAGGACTGACGCGCTCACCCGCTGGGATCCAAACGCATGAAGGGCCCGGTGCTGGTGATCGCCGCAGTGGCGGCAGGAGCGATCCTGCTGGCCGTGTGGCTGATCCGGCACCGGGCCCTCATGGCGTCTGCGGGGACCTTCCCCGCGGTCGGCACCGACCGCCGGGGCCGGCGTCACCGCGTCGTCGGGCAGTACGACGACGACACCCTGCGGCTGTTCCGCAGCTACTCCTGCAAGGTGCGGCCCGTCTGGTCAGCCCAGCGCTGCGGCATGGACCTGGAACGGGTGCAGGCCGACGACCTTCCGGAGACCGCCGTGCGCGTGCGGGTCACCGACTCCACGGCGAGCTTTACGCTGGACCTGGACCCCGCCGATGCCCCCGGCCTGCGCGCCTGGATCGAGGCCGGCCCGTCCCAGGCGGTCCAGCCCTGGTGGAACTCCGGCCGCCTCTGAGCGGCGCGCTGTCCCCGGTGCCGCAGGCCTGTGGCACGCAGTGGTCGGGCCTGCGTCGTGGACGGGCCCTCTCCTGTCCGCGGCTCCGGGCGGCAGCGGCGTCAGAACAGGCGGGCCTCGGCGTCGTCCACGCCGCGCATGGCGTCGTAGTCCAGGGTCACGCAGCGGATGCCGCGGTCCTCGGCAAGTGTCCGTGCCTGCGGCTTGATCTGCTGGGCGGCGAACACGCCCGTCACCGGGGCGAGCAGAGGATCGCGGTTCATCAGCTCGAGGTAGCGGGTGAGCTGCTCCACCCCGTCGATGTCCCCGCGGCGCTTCAGCTCCACGGCCACGGTCGCGCCCTCGCCGTCACGGGCCAGGATGTCCACGGGGCCGATCGCCGTCATGTACTCGCGGCGGACCAGGGTCCAGCCGTCGCCGAGCGTGGTGATCTGTTCGGCGAGCAGGCGCTGCAGGTCCGCCTCGACGCCGTCCTTCACGAGCCCGGGGTCCACGCCCAGGTCGTGATGGGTGTCCGAGTGGATCTGTTCGAGCAGGACGACCAGGCGGTCGTCGCTCTTCTGCGCCTGTACCCGCCAGACCTGCTCGATGCCCTGAGCGGCCTGGTCCGCGGTCGGCTCCTCCACATGGAGGGTGGCCGGAGGGCTCATCCAGTTCAGGGGCTTGTAGGAGCCGCCGTCGGAGTGCACCAGCACCGAGCCGTCGGCTTTTACCATGAGCAGGCGGGTCGCGGTGGGCAGGTGGGCGTTGAGACGGCCCTCGTAGGTCACGGAGCAGCGGGCAATGACGAGACGCACCCGGCCAGTGTAGTGGGAGAGCACGGCCTCGCTCCGGGCCTCGCTCCGGGCCTCACGCCGGGTGTGTGCGAGCATGGAGCCATGCCCCGTTCCCCGCAGCGCCGCCGTCGCGGCGGCTCCTCCCGTGCGCGCCCGCCCGGCGGCCGGAATCCCGTCGGCCCCGGCCGCGCGGATCGGCTTGAGGAGCTGCTGGGCCTGGACACCGGCTACAGCCACCAGACGGGATCGGACGGGGGCTGGCATGTGCGGCAGGTCCCGGCTTGGCGTGCGGTGAAGGACTACACCTGTCCGGGCTGTGGGCGTCGGATCCCGCAGGGGGCCGCACACCTGGTGGCCTGGCGCAGTGACTGGATCATGGGGGACGAGGACGCCGGGGCGGAACGCCGCCACTGGCATCCGGTCTGCTGGCGGACGCGTCACTCGCGTTGAGACGGGGCCGTTACAGCGTCTCCTCGCCCGGCGCCGAGCGGCTGCGCCCGGCGCCTCAGCGACGGTCCTGGCGCGGGATGTACACCTCCCGCACCAGGATCATGACGGCGGCGGCGGTCGGGATCGCCATGAGGGCTCCCAGCACGCCGAGCAGCGTGCCTCCGGCGATCACGGCGATCACGGCCATGGAGGCCGGCACGGCGACGGCACGGGCCATGACCCTGGGGGAGACCACGTAGGCCTCGATCTGCAGGTAGACGAAGTAGATGGCGGCGAAGAGGGCCGCGGTCTGCCAGTCCACGGTCAGGCAGATGCCCGTGATGATGAGACCGCCGATCATGGCGCCCACCAGCGGGATGAACGCCGTCATGCCGGCGAAGAACGCCAGCAGCGCGGCATAGGGTGTGCCGGCGATCGACATCGCCACGAAGGCCACCGTGCCGTTGAGCAGGGCCACGAAGGACTGGCCCATGACGTAGTGGCCCACGGAGGAGGTGATCTTCTCCGCCAGGTATTCCACGCGGACGCGGCGCGAACGCGGCGCCAGGCGGTAGAGCCAGTACTTCATGGCCGGCAGCGAGGCCAGGAAGTACAGGGTCAGCACGAGCACCACGAGCGTGGAGAACGCCGTGTTGATCAGGAACTGCCCCAGTCCCACGAGCCCTCCGAAGACCTGGCTCCAGGCGTTCTGGTCCTGGACGAGCTTCTCCACCTGGCTGTCCACGGCGTCGCGGATCTGGAACTCTCGATCCAGGTCGTGGAAGATCGCCGAGCCCATGACGTCCTCCACGATCTGCGGCACGGCGTTGACGAACTCTGCGGACTGCTCCACCACCGTCGGCACCAGCAGCGACAGGAACGCGGCGGCCAGTCCGGCCAGTCCGAGGACGGCCGCGAGCACGCCGACCGGGCGCGGGGCGCCCCAGGACTCGATCTTCCGCACGATCGGGTCCAGGCCCAGCGCGATGAACAGCGCGGCCAGGATCCAGACGATGAGCTCCCAGTTGGCCGAGAGCATCCAGAAGATCAGCAGCGCCAGGCCGACCCCGGCCGTGAGCAGGAAGCCGGAGGTGACCGGGGCACGGAGGACGACGGCCGGTGCCCCGTCTCCCACGCGCTCGCCCGGGGCATCCGCACGGCCGGTCACGACGTCGGCGCCCGCCTGCGCGGTGACGCCGCCGGGCTCCGTGGCCGGCTCCGGCACGTCGTCGACCGTGAACTCCATGCGGCGGGGGCGGGGGAGCCGGCGGCCGAGGCGGCGCAGGGTGTCTCCGCGCCGGGCCGCACGCACGGCTCGGGAGGCCCGTCGGCCGTCCTGTCGTTCCGTCGCGGCACGGGTCTGTGCTTCGGCGGCCGTCGGGACCTCGGATCCGCTGCGCTGGTGCTGTTCGTCCACGCGGTCAGGGTACGCCAGCCGGTGGCCCGGACCACACCGGGTCTCACCCGGTCCTCAGGATGCCGGACGGTGCCCCGACCCGCCGTGCACGCTGTCGGCGAATCCGCCCTCGCGTCTCTCGGCAGCGCCGGGGCACGGCGCTACCGTGGGACTCCACAGCCGTCTGAGCCTGACGGAGGTCCGCGTCCGTCGGCACAGACGGCGGAGACCCCGCCCCCTGATGAGATGACCCCGCCCCCTGATGAAAGGACCCGCTCCGCCATGAGCACCCCGCACGCCGAGCAGCCGTCCGGCGCAGACCGCCTGCGCGGCGCCGTCGACCTGTCCTCCCTGGCCGCTCCGGGCACGGCGCCCGGCGGTGGGCCGGGCGCCTCCGCCCCGGGGACGTCGTCGCCCGCCGCCGCAGATGCCGCATCGGAGGGCTCGTGGGTGATCGAGCAGGCCGACCAGCAGGTGCTGCAGCAGCTCGTGCAGCTGTCCGCCCAGGTGCCGGTCGTCGTGCTGCTGCACGTGCCGGGGGACGAGACCTCGGAGCAGCTGCACACGCAGTTCGCGGACGCGGTGGACGGCCAGGCCGGTCGCCTCGTCATGGGACGTGTGGACGTCGCGGCCGAGCCCCAGCTGCTGCAGGCGTTCGGCCTGCAGGCCGGCCCGGCCGTCCTGGCCCTGGTGGCCGGCCAGCCGGTGCCGTTGGCCAACCAGGTCCTGCCCGCCGACGCGCTGGAGAAGCTCCTCGGGGAGATCCAGCAGGTGGCGCGGCAGAACGGCGTCTCCGGCCAGGTTCCGCCCGTGGCCCCGGCACGCGCCGGGGCCGGGCAGCAGGCCTCCGCGACGCCGGTGCCGCCGCTGCATCGTCAGGCCCAGGAGGCCTTGGCCGCCGGCGACTGGGAGGCCGCCGTGGGCGCCTGGGAGAAGGCCCTCAATGACAACCCTGCGGACACCGCCGCCCAGCAGGGCCTGGCCTCCGCGAAGCTCATGCGCCGCACCGCGGACATGGACGCCGCGGCCGTGCGCCAGGCCGGCGCGGAGAATCCGGACGACGTGGCCGCCCAGGCCGCCGTCGCGGACCTGGACCTGCTCGGCGGCCATGTGGAGGACGCCTTCCAACGCCTGGTCCGCTTCATCGCCCTGCACCCCGGCGAGGACCGCGAGCCGGCCCGCGCGCACCTGGTGGACCTCTACACCGTGGTCGGATCGGACGACCCGCGCGTCCAGGCCTCTCGCCGCAAGCTCGCCTCCGCGCTCTTCTGAGCCCGTCGGCTCCTCACGGAGCCGGCGTCCCGACGACGGCCGTCGGCCTGCCGAGGCGGGCGGCCGTCATCGTGCCCGGCGGGGCCGAGACGACGGGGAGGCGAGGCTCCGCTGAACGCCCTGATCTCCGTCCTGAGACGGAGTCGGCGGAGGCTGTGCGCCCGCTAGCGTGGACGCCATGCGAGCAGAAAACGCCCCGGACCCGGACTTCGCCCTCGTCGCCCGAGCGCTGACCAAGCGCTTCGGCGACCGCCTCGCCCTGCAGGGTCTCGACCTGGACGTGCCCGCCGGCTCGTTCTTCGGCGTCGTCGGCCCGAACGGCGCCGGCAAGACGACCGCCCTGTCCATGGCCACCGGCCTGCTGCGGCCGGACCACGGCCGGGCCTGGATCCACGGGGTGGACGTCTGGCAGCGGCCGCGCGAGGCCAAGTCCCGCGTCGGTGTGCTCGCGGACGGTGTGCGCACCTTCGATCGCCTCTCCGGCGCCCAGCTGGTCACCTACGCCGGGCTGCTCCACGGTCTGGACGCGGACGTGGTGGCCGCACGCACGGCAGACCTGCTGCGGGTCATGGATCTGGCCGACGCCGGCCGCAAGCCCGTGGTGGACTACTCGGCCGGCATGACAAAGAAGGTCCTGCTGGCCGCGGCCATGGTCCATGCCCCGGACGTGCTGGTGCTGGACGAGCCGTTCGAGGCCGTGGACCCGGTCTCCGCCGCGAACATCCGGGACATCCTGCACAGCTACGTGGAGCGCGGCGGCACGGTGATCGTCTCCAGCCACGTCATGGACCTGGTGCAGCGCATGTGCTCGCATGTGGCCGTCATCGCCGAGGGCAAGCTCGTCGCCTCCGGCACCGTGGACGAGGTCCGCGGCGGCCAGGACCTGGAGGAGCGGTTCGTCGAGCTCGTCGGCGGCCGCCACGCCGGCGAGGGGCTGGCCTGGCTGTGACCGGCACCGACCGTACCGACGGCGCGCCCGCAGCACCGGACGCAGCGGCCGGCCGGACCGGCTCGGACACGGCAGCACGCCCCCTCGGCCCGGACGGCCGCCGCGCCCCCGAGATCGGCCTCGGCCGGGCGGTCGGCATCCTCGTGCGCCTGCGCTGGGCCCTGATGGTGTCCGGCTGGCGCCGCTCCACCGCCACGTTCGTGTTCAGCATCATCGGAGTGCTCTACTTCGGAGGCCTCACCCTGCTGGCCTCCACGGCCGTGGTCTTCGCCCCCGCGCCGGAGTCGACGGCCCTCCGCGCCGCCGTGACCACCCTGTTCTGCGCGGGCCTGGTGCTCGGCTGGTCGCTGGTCGCCCCGTTCATCACGGGCGTGGACGCCACCCTGGACCCGCGCAGCTTCCAGCCCTACCCGATCCGCCGCCTGCCGCTGGTCACCGGTCTGCTCGTGGGCACGCTCACCACGCCGCAGGGTGTGCTGACCCTCGTCTTCGCGCTCGCCGTGGGCGTCTCCTGGCGGGACCACCCGGCCGCCCTGCCCTGGGGCCTGGCCGGCGGCGTCCTCACCGCGGCCACCGCGCTCGCCCTGGCCTACGGCGTCACCGCCGTCCTGTCCTCCTACACCGGGCAGCGGCGCATCCGGGACATCGTCTCCGTCCTGGTCTTCATCCCGCTGATGCTCGGCGGCGTGGTCCTGAACCGGATCGCCGACTCCTTCGACCAGCTCGTGGCGCTGGCCGAGCCGGTCGCCGCGGTGCTCGCCTGGACCCCGTTCGGGGCCGCCGGCGCCGCCGCCGGCGCCGCGGCGTCGGGCGCCCACCTGACGGCCGCCGTCCACCTGGCGGTCGGCCTGGCCTGGCTGGCCGCCGCCGTCGCCCTGTGGGCCTGGGGCCTGCAGCGCACGGTGGAGCCCGTGGCGGAGGTGGGCGGCCGTCGTCGTGCCTCCTCCGGTGACGCGACGGCCCGGGAGCGGCCGCTGCGCTGGATCGGCCGTCCGGCCACCGGCCCCGTCACGGCGATCGCCGCCCGGTGCCAGCGCTACTGGTTCACGGACCCGCGCTACTCCGCCACGCTGGTGGTGGTGCCCCTGTTCGCCGTGATCCTGTGGTTCCTCGGCAGCCGGGGCGACGTCGGGGGCGGACCGCTGATCCCCACGATGCTGCTGCTCGGCCCGATGATCGCCTGGACCATGGGCGTGGCGGTCTCGGCGGACATCGCCTACGACCACACCGCCTTCCACCACCACGTCACCGCCGGTGTGCGCGGCGCGGACGACCGCTGGGGCCGCGTGCTGGGCATGGGCGTCCTCGGCGTCCCGGCCACGCTGTTGGGCGCGGTGGGCTCCGTGGCGCTCTACGGGATGTGGGACCACCTGGCCGTGGTGCTCGGCGCCTCGGTCGGCACGCTGGCCTGCGTCACCGGCATGGCCAGCCTGCTCTCGGCGCGCCTGGTCTACGCCGTGCCCAAGCCCGGCGACTCACCGTTCGCCACGCCGCAGGGTGCCGGCATGCGGACCGTGGTGGTGCAGATGGCCTCGCTGCTGCTGTCCCTGCTGATCACCCTGCCGATCACCGCGTGCGTGGTCGCCTACCTGCTCCTGGGCATGACGGCGCTGTGGGGCGCGGTCACCCTCGCCGTGGGCCTGCTCTGGGGTGGGGGAGTGCTCCTGCTTGGCGTGCGCCTGGGCGGGCGTTGGCTGGATCGCACCGCTGCGGAGACCTATCAGACGGTGGCGCGGTTCTGAGCGCGCACTGCACGCAGCCCGGGCGGCGCGGGGGACCCACGTTCCACACGGGCGGTGTCCACCTCCGGCGGGGTCGTAGAATGTCCGGCATGACTCTCCCCGGCGAACCGAACCAGAACGACCCGCTGTCCACCTCCGGCGGCGGCACCTCCGTGCTCGAACGTCAGGAGCAGGAGCAGCTGATCGAGCCGGGCGACCACGAGCGCTTCGCGCACTACGTCCGCAAGGAGAAGATCATGGAGTCCGCCATGACCGGCGAGCCCGTGATCGCGCTCTGCGGCAAGGTGTGGGTGCCGGGTCGCGACCCGAACAAGTTCCCGGTCTGCCCGCAGTGCAAGGAGGTCTACGACGGCCTGCGTGACCCGCAGGACGGCGGCGACGGCGGCTCGGGCGGCGGCAAGCGCGGCTGGTTCGGCAGGAACAAGGGCTGATCAGCGGCGCGCATGTCTGATCGTCAGGATCCCGCGGCACTGTTCCACGTCGGCGAGGACCTGCCCCCGGCCATGCCCGAGAGGGCGGCCTGGGGCACGGCGCCGAAGCTGCGCCAGTGGCAGCAGGAGGCCCTGGAGAAGTACCTCGCCGCCTCACCCCGTGACTTCCTCGCCGTCGCCACCCCCGGCGCCGGCAAGACCACCTTCGCCCTGCGCGTGGCGAAGATCCTCATGGACTCCGGCGCCGTGCAGCGCCTGACCGTCGTCGCGCCCACGGACCACCTGAAGCGGCAGTGGGCGGACAACGCCGCCCGCGTGGGCCTGGCGATCGACCCGAACTTCAAGAACGCGGACGGCCGCCACGGTGCGGAGTACCGCGGCGTCGCGCTCACCTACGCCCAGGTGGCGAACAAGCCGATCCTGCACCGCAACCGCACCGAGGCCGCCAAGACCCTGGTGATCCTGGACGAGATCCACCACGGTGGCGATGCCCTGAGCTGGGGCGACGGCATCCGGGAGGCCTTCGAGCCCGCCACCCGGCGCCTCGCCCTGACCGGCACCCCGTTCCGTTCGGACACCGCGACCATCCCGTTCGTGGAGTACACCGAGGGTGCGGACGGCATCGCCCGCTCCAAGGCGGACTACACCTACGGTTACGGCCCCGCGCTGCGGGACCACGTGGTGCGCCCGGTGATCTTCATGGCCTACTCGGGCCAGATGCGCTGGAAGACCTCCACCGGGGACGTGATGGAGGCCCAGCTCGGCGAGGCCGCCACGAAGGACATCACCAACTCGGCCTGGCGCACCGCGCTGAACCCGGAGGGCGAGTGGATCCCGGCCGTGCTGCGCGCCGCGGACCGCCGTCTCACCGAGGTGCGGCGCAACGTCCCGGACGCCGGCGGCCTGGTGATCGCCTCGGACCACGAGGACGCGCGTGCCTACGCCGCCCAGCTGGAGGCGCTGACCGGTCAGAGGCCCGCGGTGATCCTCTCGGACGACAAGGGCGCCTCGGACCGCATCGAGTTCTTCTCCGCGTCGGACGAGCGCTGGATGGTGGCCGTGCGCATGGTGTCCGAGGGCGTGGACGTGCCCCGCCTGTGCGTGGGCGTCTACGCCACCAACACCTCCACCCCGCTGTTCTTCGCCCAGGCCGTGGGCCGCTTCGTGCGCTCCCGCAGGCGCGGCGAGGTGGCCTCCGTGTTCCTGCCGTCCGTGCCGCATCTGATGCTGCTGGCCAACGAGATGGAGGTGGAGCGGGACCACGCCCTGGACCGCAAGACCGGCCAGGAGGTGGAGATCGAGGATCTCGCCGAGGCTCCGGAGGAGGACCTGCTCGCCGAGGCCAACCGCGCCGAGTCCGCCTCGGACACCCTGAACCGCCAACAGTTCCAGGCGATGGAGTCCCAGGCCAGCTTCGACAAGGTCCTCTTCGACGGCGGCGAGTTCGGCCTCGGCGGCGCCGTGGGCTCGGAGGAGGAGCTCGACTTCCTCGGCATCCCGGGCCTGTTGGACGCGGACCAGGTGTCCGAGCTGCTGCGCGCCCGCCAGGCCGAGCAGCTCAAGCGCAAGCCGAAGGCCACGGCGGCCCCTCCGCAGGAGGTGGTGGACCACCGGCGGCTGAAGGAGCTGCGCTCCGAGCTGTCCAAGACGGTCTCGGCCTGGGCGGCCCGCACCGCCACCCCGCACGGGGTGATCCACAACCGCCTGCGTGAGATCAGCGGCGGCCCGGCGGTCGCCCAGGCGACCCAGGCGCAGCTGGAGAAGCGTCTGGAGACCCTGCGCGGCTGGTTCGTCGGCCGCACCTGAGCCGCCCCCTGCTGGCTTGACGACGACGGCCGCCCACCACGGGCGGCCGTCGTCGCCTCCGGTCGGGGCCGGCCCGTGTCGGCGCTGAACGGAGGCGGGACAGGCATGCCTCACCTGCGTGGCACCGGGGCGCCTGCTGGGCGACGATGGGGGCCACAGGAGCAAGGAGGCCCCGCAGCCATGCAGCGCATCACCGGCATCGTCCGCCACTACCCCTGGGTGGTGGCCACCGTCATCGTCTTCGTCCTCACCCTCGGCCTGCACCTGGCCGGGGCGGAGGACCCCGCCCGCTGGATCGCCTCGGCGTATGCGCTCGTGGTGGCGGCCTGGACCTCGGTCGGCATGGTCAAGGACCTCATGCGCGGGCACTGGGGCGTGGACATCCTCGCCGTCACCGCGATCGTCGCCACCGTGCTGGTGGGGGAGTACCTCGCCGCCGTGCTGGTCTGCCTGATGCTCACCGGCGGAGAGGCCCTCGAGGACTACGCGGCCGGCCGGGCCCGGCGCGACCTGTCCGCCCTGCTGGACCGCGCCCCGCAGCACGCCCACCGCCTCCGCCCGGACGGCTCCGTGGAGGACGTCCCCGTGGAGCAGGTGCGCCCCGGGGACCGCCTGTTGGTCCGCCCCGCGGAGGTCCTGCCCGTGGACGGCACCGTGGCCTCCGCCGAGGACGGCGGCGAGATCGCCGTGGACCTGGACGAGTCCTCGCTGACCGGCGAGTCCCTGCCGGTGACACACCGCCCCGGCTCGTCCGTGATGTCCGGCGCGCTCAACGGCACCCGTGCCTTCGTGCTCGAGGCGACCGCCTCCGCCGCGGACTCGCAGTACGCGGCCATCGTCTCCCTCGTGAAGCAGGCGGCCGAGTCACGCGCCCCGATGGTGCGCCTGGCCGATCGCTACGCCGTGCCGTTCACCGCCGTCGCCTACCTCATCGCAGGCCTGGCCTGGTGGCTGTCCCAGGACCCGGTGCGCTTCGCCGAGGTGCTCGTGGTGGCCACCCCGTGCCCGCTCCTGATCGCGGCCCCAGTGGCCTTCCTCGGTGGCATGTCCCGTGCCGCCAAGTCCGGTGTGATCGTGAAGTCGGGCGGGACCATCGAGGCCCTCGGCTCCGTGCAGACCGTGGGGTTCGACAAGACCGGCACGCTCACTGCCGGCCGCCCCGAGCTGGTCGGTGTGCGCCCGGCCGCCGGCTTCGCCGAGGACGAGCTGCTGCGCCTGGCCGCCTCGGCCGAGCAGTACTCGGTCCACGTGCTCGCCGACGCCATCCGGGCCGCGGCCGAGGAGCGCGGGCTGTCCCTGACGTCGTCGCAGGACGCCACGGAGGAGGCGACGAACGGCGTCGTGGCGGTGCTCGAGGGACGCCGGGTCGTCGTCGGCAAGCGCGCCTACGTCACCGAGGCCGCGCCGGACACCGTCGCCGCGGACCTCGCCGCCGGCCAGTCCGCCGTCTACGTGGCCGTGGACGGGGCCTTCGCGGGCGTGCTGCTGCTGGCCGACCGCATCCGCCCCGAGTCCGCCGCCACCGTGCAGGCGCTGCACCGCCTCGGCACCGGCAAGGTCCTCATGCTCACCGGTGACGCCGAGGCCACCGGACGGCACATCGCCGGCGAGGCCGGCATCGACGAGGTCCACGCGGACCTGCTGCCTGCGGACAAGGTCCGCCTGCTCTCCGAGCGCCCGGAGCGCCCGGTGATGATGGTCGGCGACGGCGTCAACGACGTCCCCGTGCTCGCCGCCGCGGACGTGGGCGTCGCCATGGGCGCCCGCGGGTCGACCGCCGCCTCCGAGTCCGCCGACGTGGTGCTGCTCGCCGACGACGTCTCCAAGGTCGCCGTCGCCGTGTCCACCGGCCAGCGCACCCTCCAGGTGGCGAAGCAGTCGATCTGGGTGGGCATCGTGCTCTCCCTGGGGCTGATGCTGATCGCCGCCACGGGCGCCATCCCGGCCCTCGTGGGTGCACTGTTCCAGGAGCTGGTGGACGTCGTGGCCATCGTCAACGCCCTGCGTGCCATGAAGCCCGGCCCGCACGAGGCCGAACGGCTCGGTGACCTCCCCGCGACCGGCGCGCAGGGTCGGCGGCATCCGGTTGAGGCCTGGGCCGACCGCCGGGCCCCTGCCCTACACAGACCGACGGCCACGCACCTTGGGGTGCGTGGCCGTCGTCGTGCAGCGGCGTGGAGCAGCCGGCGGCTCAGCCGCCCTGGGGCGTCACGCGCACGAAGGCACGCAGCTCGCCGCCCTCCACGTCCCGGGACTCGCGGAAGCCGTGGGACTCGTAGAAGGCGCGCTGCCGCTGTTCGGTGTCCGTGATCAGCACATGCTGGCGGACCTGGCCGAACGGGGCGAAGACACGGCGCAGCAGCTCGGAGGCGATGCCGCGGCGCTGGTGCCCCGGGGCGACGAGGATGTCCTGCAGATAGGCGATGGTGTGGCCGTCCGAGACCACCCGGGCCAGACCCACCAGGCGACCGCCGTCGAAGGCGGTGACCACGGCGGCCGAGCCCTGCAGACCGCCCATGAGCGTGTCCATGTCCTGCGTGTAGGCGGACCACTGCACGCTGTCGTAGAGGGCGCGGACGTCGTCGGCGGCCGGGACGGCGCCGGAGACGTAGCGGACGCCGTCCTGGTCCGCGGCGGCGGAGGACTGGGTGCTGGGGGAGTCGGTCATGGCTTCTCTTCTCGTCTGCGTCGGGCGCCGCCCCCGGCATCCTCGCCGGGGTGCGGTGGCTCCATCATGCCGCACGGTATGACGTCCGTCACCGGTGCGCCGGATCGTGGCCTCGGCGGCCGAGCCCGTCAGAGGTGGCGCAGGTACCGCTCGGGGCCGGCGAGGAAGCGCCGCCAGTGGTCCACGGTCTCCCACTCCTCCCAGCGGGTCTCGCGCAGGCCGTGCTCCCCGGCCTCGAGGATCCGGGCGCCGGGCAGGGCGGCGAGCACGGGGGAGTGCGTGGACAGCAGCACCTGGCAGCCCCGCTCCACCCGCTCCAGGAGGAAGGCGGTGAGCGCGAGGCAGTTCTCGAAGGACAGCGCGGACTCGGGCTCGTCCAGGACCCAGAGCCCGCGCACCCCGGCCCGCTCGCGGCAGAAGGCGAGGAAGGACTCGCCGTGGCTCATCTCGTGCAGGCGGGAGCCGAGCGAGACGCCCTCCAGGTGCGTGAACAGCCCGTGCATGGCCTCGGCACGCAGGAACACGCCGCCGCGCGGGGCCCCGGCGCCGCGGGTGAGCTGCAGGTGCTCGGCCAGCGGGGACTCGGTGACACGGGTGGAGTGGCGGACGTGGTGGGTGCCGCCCTCCGGGTTCAGCCCTGCGGCCGCGGCGATCGCCTCGACCAGTGTGGACTTGCCGGCACCGTTCGGGCCGACCAGCACGGTCGCCGGGGACAGGTCCAGTCCCTCGTCCAGCACCTGGGCGACGGCGGGGACGGTCGCCGGCCACGCCGAGCGGTACAGACGCCCTCCGAGGGCGTGCTCGGACACCCTCCGCACGGGCAGGGCGGGGCCGAACGGGGTCACGAGGTCGTCAGGATCGCCCCGGCGTCCTTCATCTCCTCGAGCGCGGCCTCGGCGGTGTCCTCGGCCACGCCGGCCACCAGGTCGGTCAGCACGGTGACCTCGTAGCCGTTCTCGATGCCGTCCAGCACCGTCGCCTTCACACAGTGGTCCGTGGCGATGCCCACCACGGTGAGGGCCTCCACGTCCTGGGAGCGGAGCCACTCGTCGAGCGTCTCGGCGCCCGGCTCCACGGCGTCCGCCGCGGCGCGGGTGGCGCCGTAGGGGCCCACGCCGGCTGCGGCGCCCTCACCGGAGCGGACCTCGTCCGGCTCGCCGAGCTGGCCGTCGAAGCCGGAGTAGGAGGCCGAGTGCAGGCCCTTGAGGAACTGGGCGTCCGGGCGGACCTCCTCCATGTCCAGGTCTGCGTGCAGCTCGGCGCCGGCCGTGCCGGCCACGCAGTGCACGGGCCAGGACACGGAGAAGTCCGGCTCTTCGCCGGCGGCGGCGAAGTGCTCTGCCGGGTCCACGTGCCAGTCGCGGGTGGCCACCACCACGTCGTACTCGTCGCGGCGGTCGGCCAGGTGCTCGGTGATCGCGGCGGCCACGTCGGCGCCGTCGGCGGTCGCAAGGGATCCGCCCTCACAGAAGTCGTTCTGGACGTCCACGATCACCAGGGCGCGGGTCAGCTCGGTCATGGCGGTCCTCCTCAGAATTCCTGGAACAGGGTGGGGATGGCGGGCTCGCCCGCCTGCAGGCGTCCCACCGAGGCGGGCAGCTCGGCGAGGGAGGCCCGGTGGCGTTCGGCGGCACGGGTGACGGCCTCGGTGCCGGTCCAGCCCGCCTGCAGCTCGCCGTCCACCACGAACTCGTGCAGCAGCGGGCGGTCGTCCGCGTCGGCCTCCGGCGAGCGGTTGACGCCCACCAGCTCGGCGACGGCGCGGCCGCGGGTGTCCCGGCGGCGGGCGGCGTCCTTGCGGCCGCCAAGGGAGGCCTTGCCCTTGGAAGCCTTGGCCACGTCCACCCATGCGCCGTCGTCGTTCTGGCGGGCCACGAGCTTGTAGACCATCGCGGCGGTCGGCGCCCCGGAGCCGGTGACCAGGCGGGTGCCCACGCCGTACGAGTCCACCGGGGCGGAGCGCAGGTGGGCGATCGCATACTCGTCCAGGTCCGAGGTGACCATGATGCCGGTCTCCGTGTTGCCCAGCCCGTCCAGCAGCTCGCGGACGGAGTGGGTCTGGGAGACGAGGTCGCCGGAGTCGAGCCGGACGTTCTTCAGAGCCCTGCCCGCCACGTCCACGGCGGTGCGGACGCCCTGCTCCACGTCATAGGTGTCCACGAGCAGGGTGGTGTCCGCGCCGAGGGCGGCCACCTGCGCCTCGAAGGCCGCGCGCTCGGAGTCGTGCAGCAGGGTGAAGGAGTGGGCGGCGGTGCCGCCGGTGCTGAGCCCGTAGCGGCGGGCCGCCTCCAGGTTGGAGGTCGAGGCGAAGCCCGCGATCACCGCGGCGCGGGCGGCGGCCACGGCGGACTCCTCGTGGGTGCGGCGCGAGCCCATCTCGATGCACGGGCGGCCACCGGCCACCGCGGTCATGCGGGAGGCGGCGGAGGCCACGGCGGAGTCGTAGTTCATCACCGAGAGCAGGAACGTCTCGAGGATGCAGGCCTCAGCGAACGTGGACTCGACCTGCAGGATCGGCGAGTGCGGGAAGTAGGCCTCGCCCTCGGCGTAGCCGATGATCGTGCCGGAGAACCGGAAGTCGGCCAGCCATTGGAGGGTCGCATCGTCCACCACCTTCGTGTCCGCCAGATGGTCCAGTTCGGCGGTGCCGAAGCGGAAGCGGGACAGGCCCTCGAGGATGCGGCCGGTGCCGGCCACCACGCCGTAGCGGCGGCCGTCGGCGAGGCGGCGGGTGAACAGCTCGAACCGGCTCCTGCGCTGGGCGGTGCCGGCCTTCAGGGCGGCCTGCAGCATGGTCAGCTCGTAGTGGTCCGTCATCAGGGCCGTGGTGGTGTGCCACGGCTCGCGCTGCGCGGTGTCCTGGTGGAGGTCGGTGTGGTTCACGTGAGCCACCCTATGCCACGGTGTGGCAGGCTCCACGGTCCGTTCCGCCCCCGTCCCCGGGAACACGGCGAGTAGGATGGAGCCCATGTCGATGACGGAATCCGGTGTCCCCGGCCCCCGTGGCGCCGCCGACACCGCCCTGCTGGAGCGCCCGGATCCGGCCGCGCTCGCGGACCGTCCGTGGAACGTGGTCGTCTGGGACGACCCCGTGAACCTGATGAGCTATGTGGCCTTCGTCTTCCGCAGCCACTTCGGCTACTCGGCAGCGAAGGCGCACTCCCTGATGATGCAGGTCCATGAGAACGGCCGCGCCGTGGTGGCGCGCGCTGGCCGCGAGACGGCCGAGCGTCACGTCAGCGCCATGCATGGCTTCGGGCTGTGGGCCACCCTCGAAGAGGCGGAGGGCTGAGACCGTGGCCGAGGGATTCCGCTGGACACGGCGCGGCTATCGGGCGCGTCTGGAGCCTGCCGAGGCGCGCCTGCTGCGCGGCCTGTTCAAGGATGTGGCGACGCTGCTGAGCGGCCGTCGCGACGACGCGGCCGAGGACTCCGCCGCCCCCGCCCGGGACGCCGCGTCCACGGCGCCTGTGCCGGGCCGCCCGGACGAGGGCACGACGACGGCCGCCGACTCCGCCTCGGAGGACGCCTCCTCGTCGGAGCAGACCGGGGACGAGCCGACGGACGGCTCCGGTGCGGACGGCGCCTTCTGGTCGCTGGTCTCCGGCCTCAGTCTCGGCGCCGCCACCCGCCAGGCCCCTGCCGATCCGGCGCTGCTGCGCCTGCTGCCGCCGAGCTTCGGCTCGCCGTCCGGGACCGGCGCGGACGACCCCGGGAAGGCCGCCGCAGACGCCCAGCGGGACGCCGAGCACCGCGCGGACGCCGAGGACCTGCTGATCGACGCGAAGCTCGCCGACGCCGAGCGTGCCCGCGAGCTGCTGCGCTCCACCGAGCTGCGCCTGGACGACGCCGAGGCCCTGGCCTTCAGCCGCGCCCTCAACGATGTCAGGCTCGTGCTCTCCGCCCGGCTCGGGATCACGGACGCGCAGTCCGCCGCCCGCGTGCACTCCGTGGACGACTGGAAGCACGCCGCGGACGAGCAGTCCGCCATGGCGCTGCTGTACAACTTCACCTCGTGGCTGCTCGAGAGCCTCATGGACCAGATGCTGCGCGGCCTGCCCGAGGACGGCCGCGAGGACGTGCCCGGCGCCGAGGATCCGGACGCCGGAGAGGACATCCGATGAACGCCGCCTCCGCCGGGCCCACCGCCGCCGCGCCGATCGGCATCTTCGACTCCGGCGTGGGCGGGCTGACCGTGGCCCGCGCGATCATGGACCAGCTGCCCCACGAGCCGCTGATCTACGTCGGCGACACCGAGCACGCCCCGTACGGTCCCCGTCCGATCGCCCAGGTCCGGGCGCTGGCGCTCGGCATCATGGACGAGCTCGTGGAGGCGGGGGTGAAGGCGCTGGTGATCGCCTGCAACTCGGCCTCGGCGGCCGTGCTCCGGGATGCCCGCGAACGCTACACCGGCCGCTACGGGATCCCCGTGGTGGAGGTCATCCAGCCCGCCGTGCGCCGCGCCGTGGCGGCCACCCGCAACGGGCGCATCGGCGTGATCGGGACCCAGGCCACCGTGGGCTCCCGCGCCTACGAGGACTCCTTCTCCGCCGCGCCGCACCTGGAGGTCGTCTCCTCGGCGTGCCCGCGCTTCGTGGAGTTCGTGGAGGCCGGCATCACCGCCGGCCCCGAGCTCATCGAGACCGCTGAGGAGTACGTCGCCCCGCTCAAGGCCGCCGGCGTGGACACGATGGTGCTCGGCTGCACCCACTACCCGCTGCTGACCGGCGTGCTGTCCCTCGTGATGGGGGAGGACGTCACCCTGGTCTCCTCGGCCGAGGAGACGGCCAAGGACCTGTACCGTGCCCTCGTCCAGCACGGGCTCGGGCACCCGCACTCCGCGGCCGGCGCCGCCCAGGCCGTGGACCACCGCTTCATGGCGACCGGCGACCCCGAGCAGTTCCAGACGCTGGCCCGCCGCTTCCTCGGCCCCGAGGTCGGGGCCGTCCAGCACATCGACACCGTCCGTGAGCGGTACCCCACCGGGGTCCTCGCCCAGATCACGCCCGAGATGATCGAGCGCAGCCGACGCCGGCCGCCGGTCACGAGGGAGGAGCCCACCGCATGAAGCTGACCATCATCGGAGCCAGCGGGTCGTTCCCCGGCCCGGGGTCGCCCGCCTCCTGCTACCTCGTCACTGCGGACGGCGTGGCCGAGGACGGCGTCACCCCGAAGACGTGGCGCATCCTGCTGGACATGGGCAACGGCTCCCTGGGCACCCTGCAGCGCTACATCATGCTGGAGGACCTGGACGGTGTCTGCCTGTCCCACCTGCACCCGGACCACTTCATGGACCTGTGCGGCCTGCACGTGGCGGTGCGCTGGAACCCGGACGGCTGGCACCGCGGGCGTGTCCCGGTGCTGGGCCCGACCGGCACCGCCGAGCGCATCGCCGTGGCCTACGGCATGGACCCGGAGCCCGGCATGCACCCGGACTTCGACTTCACCACGTGGGAGCCGCTGACGCCGGCCCGGCTTGGCCCGTTCCGCATCACGCCCCACCCGGTGCGCCACCCCATCGACGAGGCCTACGCCCTGCGCATCGAGGTGGACGAGACGGACGCGGACGGCTCCGCCACCACCCGCGTGCTCACCTACTCGGGGGACACCGACGAGTGCGACGGCCTCGTCGAGGCCGCCCGCGACGCCGACCTGTTCCTCTGCGAGGCCGCGTTCCACGAGGGCCGCGACGACGCGATCGAGGGCGTGCACCTCACCGGCCTGCGCGCCGGGCGTATGGCCGCCCGTGCCCGCGCCAGGCGTCTGCTGCTGACGCACCTTCCGGTGTGGAACGACCCCCAGCGGGCCGTGTCCGAGGCCGCGCAGGCCTATGACGGACCCCTCACCGTGGCCGTCTCCGGCATGAGCTACCGCGTCTGAGGCGAGTCCTAGACTGGTGGGCATGACCGCTGCTGACCAGAACCACACCCGCCCGGACGGACGCGCCGTCGACGAGCTGCGCCCCATCACCATCACCCGGGGCTGGTCCCGGCAGGCCGAGGGGTCGGCCCTGATCGAGTTCGGGAACACCCGTGTCCTCTGCACCGCCTCCTTCACCGAGGGTGTGCCCCGCTGGCTCAAGGGCGAGGGGACCGGCTGGGTCACCGCGGAGTACGCGATGCTCCCGCGCGCCACGGACTCCCGCAGCACCCGCGAGTCCATCAAGGGCAAGATCGGCGGCCGCACGCACGAGATCTCGCGGCTCATCGGCCGCTCCCTGCGCGCCGTGATCGACATGGACGCCCTCGGCGAGAACACGATCGTCCTGGACTGTGACGTGCTGGACGCAGACGGCGGCACCCGCACCGCCAGCATCACCGGCGCCTACGTCGCGCTCGTCGAAGCCGTCGAGTGGGCCCGCCGCGAGGGCCACGTCAAGCGCGAGGCGAAGGTCCTCAAGGACTCGGTCTCCGCGATCTCCGTGGGCATCGTGGACGGCGTGCCCGTGCTGGACCTGCCCTACGTCGAGGACGTCAAGGCGGAGACGGACATGAACGTGGTGGTCACCGGCTCCGGCGACTTCGTGGAGGTCCAGGGCACCGCCGAAGGCGCCCCGTTCCGCCGTGAGGAGCTGGACACCCTCCTGGACCTGGCCCTGTCCGGCACCGCTGAGCTGGCGCAGATCCAGGCCGAGACCCTCCGCGGGGAGCGGGCATGAGCCGAACCGCCCCCGCCGGGACGGAGCACGGCGTCCCCTCGGGAGCCCGCCTGGTCCTGGCCACCCGCAACGCCGGCAAGGTCCGCGAGCTGCGCCAGATGCTCGCCGCCGCCATGCCGGAGCTGGATGTGGAGGCCGCCGTGGTGGACGCCGCGGCCGTCGACGCCCCGGACGTGGTCGAGGACGGCGTGACGTTCTCCGCGAACGCCCTGAAGAAGGCCCGCGCGGTGGCCTCGGCCTCCGGCCTCATCGCCGTGGCGGACGACTCCGGACTGTCCGTCGACGTCCTCGGGGGCGCCCCGGGGATCTTCTCGGCCCGGTGGGCAGGCCGCCACGGGGACGACGCCGCGAACCTCCGCCTGCTGCTGGACCAGCTCGCGGACGTGCCGGCCGAGCACCGCGGCGCGGGGTTCGTCTGCTGCGCCGCGCTCGCCGTGCCGGGCCCGGCCGGCGCCGACGGGGCCCGTGAGATCGTCTTCGAGACCGTCGCCGAGGGGCACCTGCGCGGCACCCTGCTCACCGCGCCGGTGGGCGACGGCGGCTTCGGCTATGACCCGATCCTCCAGCCCGAGGGTCGGCAGGTGTCCACCGCACAGCTGTCCGCGGAGGAGAAGAACGCCATCAGCCACCGCGGCGAGGCGTTCACCGCGCTGCTGCCGGCCCTCGTCGAGGCCCTGCGTGCCCAGGAGGAGCACACCACATGAGCGCCCCGTCGTCCTCCGCGCCCGTGCCCGGGCTGGACTTCACGGCGATCGACTTCGAGACCGCCAACGGCTTCCGCGGCTCGCCCTGCTCCGTGGGAGTCGTCCGCGTGCGGGACGGGGCGATGGTGGACCGCGCCTCCTGGATGATGCGGCCGCCGCTGGGCTTCGACCGCTTCGACCCCCGCAACGTGAGGATCCATGGCATCACCGCGGAGCAGGTCGCCCGTCAGCCGCGCTTCGCCGAGGTGTTCGAGGACCTGCGGGCCTTCTGCGGCCAGGACGTCCTCGTGGCCCACAACGCGGGCTTCGACGTCGGCGTCATCGAGTCCGCCCTTGAGGTGTCGGATGCGGACGTGCCCCCGCTGGAGTACGCGTGCACGCTCATGCTGGCCCGCAAGGCCTACGACCTGCCCAGCTACGCGTTGCCCTCGGCCAGCCGCGCCGCCGGCTTCGTGCCCGGCCGCCACCATGAGGCGCTCGCGGATGCCGAGGCCTGCGCCGCGATCCTGATCGACGTCGGGCGCCGTGCCCATCAGGACGCCGCCGGCCCGGTGCCGGTCGCCCACGTCCTGGGCGCCCACGGCCTCGAGGTCGGCCGTCTCGCCGGCCACCCCCACGGCCGGGGGCACGAGTCCCGCCCCACCCGTCAGGCGCGGGACATGAAGGACGTCTTCGACGCCCGGGTGCCGCTGCGCTCCGACCGCTCCATGCCGGACTTCATGCGCTGGCCGGAGGAGGGCGTGAACACGCCGGCCAACCCGGACGCGTCCCCGCAGAACCCCCTGTTCGGGCACGTCGTGGTGTTCACCGGCGGCATCGGCATGTCCCGGCAGGAGGCCAAGGACCGGGCGGCTGCGCTCGGCGCGCAGCCCTCCTCCCGCGTCAGCGCGCGCACCACCATGCTCGTCATCGGGGACGGCTTCTGCGCCGAGGATCTCGTCCTCACCGCCAGGGAGGCGGACGGCTCCGGCGCCCCGGCCCGCGGCGCGGACCGCGTCACCACCACGGCCCTGGCCCACCGCAAGACCCGCGACGCGTTGCGCCGTCGCGCGGCCGGACAGCAGATCGCCCTGGTCTCCGAGCCCGAATTCCTCCAGATGCTCGGCGGGAACTGGCCCCCGGCCGCCCGGTGATGCCGGCGGGCCCGCCACGGGCTCGACGACCATCGGCACCGGTGGCCGGCGCCAGGCGGGCAGCCTCCTGACGGAAGACAGCCGACGTCGTCAGCTGGTGGCGGCCACCCAGCGTTCGGCGGCCTCGACCACCACGTCACGCTCGGCGATCCACTCCGGCACCGCGTCGGCCAGCGCCGCCACCGGGACCCCGTCGGCCGACTCCACGCCGAACACCGCCATGCCGTGGGCGGCGCCGAGCAGCTGCCCGGCCAGGGAGGCGGTGGAGTCCGAGTCGCCGTCGTGGTTCGCGCCGATCCGCAGGGCCAGGGCCAGCGCGGCGGCCGGGGTGTCCGTCGTCCGCTCGGCCACGAGTGCGGCGTAGACGGCGATCGCCAGCGCCTCCTCGGCCACCCAGCCCTCGCCCAGCCCCACGGGGAGGTGCCCCGGGGCACCCAGGCGCGTGCCGTCGTCGTCCCCCTCCGCCGTGACGGCCAGCTGCCGGGCGAGCTCGAGGGCGGTGAGGGACTCGGCTGCGTCCTCGCCCTGGGCGGCGAGCCAGGCACGGCCGGTCTCCACGGCCTCGGCCAGGGTGCGGCCGGCGAAGAGCGCGTCCACGATCAGGGCGAAGGCGGCCGCGGAGGTCCAGGCGGTCGGATGCCCATGGGTGAGCACGGCACCCTGGCGGGCGAAGGACGCCACATGGGTGTCCGGCAGGCCGGGGACCATGCCGTAGGGCGCCGAGCGCATGATGGTGCCGCACCCCTTGGAGGCCGGGTTCTTCGGGTCCGTGGGCACGCCCATGCCGGGCTCGGCGAGGCCGGACAGGCAGGCGTTGCCGGGGGTGCGGCGCTCGTGGAGCTCGCGGCGGGCATCCAGCCAGGTGTCCTGTGCCGGGGGAGCACCCTGTGGCAGGGCGCCGGTCTGGGTGCGGTGCCAGCGCAGGCAGGCCAGCCAGACGCAGGCGGCGGCGTCGGCCATCTGTCCGCGGTTCTGCCATTCGATCCACTCGCGCAGGCCGTCGGACACGAAGAGGGTCATCTGCGTGTCGTCGGAGATCGGCAGGTGCGCCACGCCCAGGCGCTCGAGCAGCTCGGCCGGGGTCCCGAGGCCCGTCGGGCCCCAGGCGGACACGATCGCGTCGGCGCGGTCGAACTCCACGGTGTAGCCGTAGGCGTCTCCGGCCGCCCCGGCGGCGAGGGTGGCCAGGACGCGGGCGGGATAGTCGGGCAGGCGCGGGTCGGCGAGGGGCTCGGCGGTCATGCCTCCATGCTAGTGAGCGCCGGCTGTGCACAGCCCGCCCTTATCCTGTCCGCAGGCCTCACTAGAGTGACGACCATGATCCTGCTCCACACCTCCGACTGGCACATCGGACGCTCCTTCCACGGCACCGGACTGCTCGAGTCGCAGCGCGCCGTGCTGGACCAGCTGGTGGCCACCGTGCGCGAGCGCGGCGTGGACGCCGTGCTCCTGGCCGGGGACGTCTACGACCGTGCCCTGCCTCCGGCGGACGCCGTGCGCCTGCTGGACGAGACCCTCGCCGCGATCCGCGCCGCCGGCGCCGCCGTGGTCATGACCAGCGGCAACCACGACTCCGCCGTCCGCCTCGGCTTCGGCGGCGCCCTCATGGAGGCCTCCGGCGTGCACCTGCGCACCGACCCGGAGCGCCTGGCCGAGCCGATCCTCCTGGAGGGCCGGGACGGGGAGCGGGCCGCCGTGTACGGCATCCCCTACCTGGAACCCCGCCATCTCGGGCAGGAGTGGGGTGTGGACCCGCACCACACGCCGGTGATGCAGGAGGCCGTGCGCCGCATCCGCGCGGACCTCGCCGCGCGTCGGCAGGACCCCGACGGCGGCCCGCTCGCCTCGATCGTGCTCGCCCACCTCTTCGCCGCCGGCGGCCAGGGGTCCGAGGGGGAGCGGGACATCGGCGAGGGCGAGCACCTGGACTGCGGCGCCGAGGACCCCGAGGCGCTCGTCGGCACGCTCGGCCAGGTGCCCGTCAGCGTGTTCGACGGTCTCGACTATGTGGCCCTCGGCCACCTGCACGGCCGTCAGACCATGGCCGAGCACGTGCGCTACTCGGGCTCCCCGCTGCCGTACTCCTTCGGCGAGTGGCAGCAGGACAAGGGCGGCTGGCTCGTCCACGTCAGCGGCGGCGACGTGACCGCGGTGGAGAAGGTGGACTGGCCCGGAGGGCGGCAGCTCGCCGTGCTCTCCGGACCGACCGCCGAACTGCTCGAGTCCGCCGAGTTCGACTGGGCCGAGGACCGCTGGGTGCAGGTCACGGTCACAGACGACGAACGCCCGGAGAAGGCGCTGGAGCGCCTGCGCGCGCGCTACCCGCACGTGCTCGTCTTCCGCCACGAGCCCGCCGGCGGGCGCAAGGAGCGGGAGAAGACCTACGCCCAGGCGCTGCGGGACGCCCCGTCCGACCTGGCCCTGACCACCGGCTTCGTGCACCACGTGCGCGAGCGCGCTGCCACCGAGGAGGAGACGGCCCTGCTGGACGCCGCCCTCTCCGCCGCCCGTGTGCAGGAGGTCCAGGCATGAGGATCCACAGCATCCGCCTCACCGGGATCGGCCCGTACGCCGAGACCCAGGACGTGGACTTCGAGGCGCTCAACAGCGCCGGGCTGTTCCTGCTGGACGGTCCCACCGGCGCGGGCAAGTCCACCATCCTCACCGCGCTCTGCTACGCCCTCTACGGCTCCGTGCCGGGCGGCCGCTCGCCCGATTCCCTGGTCACCACGCTCCGCCCCGCCGGCACTGTGGCCCCGGAAGTGCTCGTCGAGTTCACCGTCCAGACACGGCGCTTCGAGGTGCTCCGCTCGCCCCGCCATGCGCGTCCCAAGAAGCGGGGCAAGGGCACCACCATGACTCCGGCCTCCGTGTCCCTGCGCGAGCTGAAGGACGGCGCCTGGACGGCGCCGCTGACCCGCGCGGACGAGGTCGGCCAGCAGATCGCCTCCGTGATGCACCTGGACGCCGAGCAGTTCATGCAGGTCGTCATGCTCCCGCAGGGCCAGTTCGCGCGCTTCCTCACCGCCACATCGGACGAGCGTCGGGACCTGCTCCGCCGGCTGTTCGGCACCCAGCGGTTCGACGGCGTGGAAGAGCACCTCAAGGCCGAGGCCGACCGCCTGGACAGCCGTGCGGCCGCGGACAGGCAGATCGCGCAGAGTGCGCGCGAGCAGCTGCGTGAGGCCGCCCGCGAGGAGCTCGGCCAGGACTGGCACGACCCCGCCCCCTATCCGGAGGACGACGACGACCTCCTGACGCTGGTTGCCGAGCGGGCCGACGCCGCCCACGCCGCGGCGAAGACCCGCCAGGACGAGGCCGAGGCCGCCGAGAAGGCCGCACGCACCGCGCTCGAGCAGCTGCGCCGCACCGGCCAGGCGCTCGAGGCCGCCGCGGGTTGGGCGGTCCGGGACGAGGACCATCGCTCGAAGGCCGAGGCCACCGCCGCGGACCGGACGGCCGTCGAGGCCCACCGCCGCGCCGAGGCCGTGGTCACCGCCGCCGCCCGCGCCGAGAAGGCGGCGGGCGCCGCGGAGTCCGCCGCCGCCCAGGAGGAGGCTGCCCGCGAGCGGGCCGAAGCCGACGCCACCGCCGCCGGATGGCTGGCCGCGGCCCGCGCGGAGCAGGGGGAGGTGCAGCAGGGCGAGCAGGCAGAGGCCCGGGAGACGGTGCAGGAGGAACGTGCCCGGAAGGCCGTGCGCTCCGCCGTCCAGGCCGGCGCCTCCGCCGCCGAGGCGGTCGCCGCGGCCCTGAAGGACCGCATCCGCATCGGACGGCTGCAGGAACAGCAGGCCGCCGCCGCGCAGCGTCGTGAGGCCATCGTGGGGGAGCGCCGGACCGCGGAGACCGAGCGCGACGCCCGGGCTGAGGAGGTCGCCGCGCTGCGGGAGGAGGTCGAGGCCGGCGCCGCGAAGCTCGGTGCCCAGGACGCCGTGGACGCGGAGCTGGCCGCCGCGCGGGCCCGTCTCAAGGCGGCCGAGACGGCCGCTGCCCGCGCCGCCGAGTTCGAGACCGCCGAGGCCGCCCACACCCAGGCTCGTCAGGCCGAGGAGAAGGCCGCCCAGCGGCGCCTCGACCTGCTCCGGTCCCGCTACGAGCAGGCCGCCTCCGAGCTGGCCGCACAGCTCGAGGACGGTCATCCCTGCCTGGTCTGCGGCTCCGTGGAGCACCCCCGGCCGGCCGACCCCGTGGACGAGGACGTCACCGAGGCCGCCGTCCAGCGGGCCGAGAAGGCCCTGGAGAAGGCGTCCGCCGCCACCGGCGCGGCCGCGGCCGACGTGACCGCCGCCCAGGCCCGCCTCCACGAGGCGCGGACCGCCGCCGGCGGACTGGGCGTGGACGAGGCCTCGGAGGCGGTCTCGGCCGCTGAGGCCGCCAAGGAGGAGCTGGCCGCCGCCAAGCGTGCACTGGCGGCGACACGCCGCCGTCTGACCACGGCTCAGACGAAGCAGGAGTCCGTCGCCGCGCTCCTGGCCGAACTGGCCACCGAGGACGGCAAGCTCGAGGAGCAGTCCGCCCAGCGTGCCGAGCGCATCGCCGATCTCGAGGAGTCCGTCGCTACGGCCGCCGGCGAGGGCGGGGACCTTGAGGCGCGCCGGGACGCCGTCGTCGCCGCCCGGTCGCTGCTGGAGAGCCTCGACGAGGCCCTCGGCCGCCGTGCCTCCGCCGGCGCTCTGGCCGCCCAGGCCGAGGACGCACTGCGTTCGGCGCTGGCGGAGAAGGACTTCGCGGATGTGGCTGCGGCCCGTGCCGCCCGCCTCTCGCCCGAGGACGCCGCCGTGAAGGAGGCCGCCGTGCAGGCCTACGCACGCGAGGAGTCCGCGCTGGCAGAACTCGCCGCCACCGCCCTGGTGGCCGAGGGGCGCCGGCTCCGGGCGGAGGGGACGCAGGCGCCGGACGAGGCGCAGACCGCGGCCGCCGTCGAGCGTCTGCAGGCGGCCGAGGCCGCCTCCCGGGAGCAGGGGGCCGTCGTCGGCTCGCGGGCCGCCCTGGTGTCCGCCGTACGCCGGCAGTCCGCCGTCCTGCGCGAGGTCCTGGGCCGGGCGGCGGACCTGATCGCCGAGTACGAGCGCGTCACCGGCCTGCTCGCCCTGGTGCGCGGCTCCGGCGAGAACCGCCTGAAGATGCCGCTCACCAGCTACGTGCTGGCCGGGCGCCTCGAGGAGGTTGCCGCCGCGGCCTCCGAACGCCTGCGGAAGATGACCGACGACCGCTATTGCCTCGAGTACTCGGACGCGGTCGGCGGGCGCGGCAACAAGGGCCTCGAGATCGTCGTGCGCGACCACTATGTGGACGAGGTCCGGCACCCCTCCACCCTGTCCGGCGGCGAGACCTTCATGGCCTCCCTGTCCCTCGCCCTGGGACTTGCGGACACCGTGCAGGCGGCCTCCGGCGGCATCGAACTGGACACGCTCTTCGTGGACGAGGGGTTCGGGTCCCTGGACACGGAGACCCTGGACGAGGTGATGGGGGTCGTGGACTCCCTGCGCACCGGCGGCCGCACCGTCGGGCTCGTCAGCCACGTCGAGCGCATGAAGAACGACATCCCCACTCGCCTGGCCGTCACCAAGCACCGCCGCGGCTCCTCGCTCGCCGTCCACGACGGAGACTGAGACCGGGTGTGGGAAGGGCCTCGAGCGTGCGGTCGGAGGCTCTGGTCGCGTGAGTCGGTGGCGCGGCGTCGGCAACGGCGCTCAGGCGCTGCCGACGCGGGCAGTCGCGATCAGGCGGTGCGGCGTCGCCGCGGAGAGAGCTTCCTCAGGCGCTCGCGCAGGCCGCGGCGCCGAGAGCCCGGAGTGGGGGCGGGGTCCCCGGCACCGGCCTGTGCGGCCGCCTCGGCCTCGCGCAGCTGTCGTTCCTGCTCGGCTCGTGCCTGCTCGATCCGGGACTGCTCCGCCAGGCGGCGGCGCTCGCCACGGGCCTCCGCGAACCGGTAGAGCACCGGCAGCACGACCAGCGTCAGCACCGTGGAGGACAGCAGACCGCCCACCACCGCCACCGCCAGCGGCTGCGAGATGAAACCGCCGTGGCCGGTCACGCCCAGGGCCATCGGCATGAGCGCCAGGATGGTCGCCAGGGCCGTCATGACCACCGGGCGGACGCGGTTCAGCGCACCCAGCTCGATCGCCTCGTCCAGCCCGAGCCCCAGGTCCCGGCGGTACTGGTTGATCAGGTCGATCAGCACGATCGCGTTCGTCACCACCACGCCCACCAGCATGAGCATGCCGATCAGGCTCGGCAGCCCCAGGGAGGTGCCCGTCACCAGCAGGGCGATGAACGCGCCGGTGGCTGCGAACGGGATGGAGACCAGCAGCACGAACGGCTGCAGCAGCGAGCGGAACGTCGCCACCATGACGACGTACACCGCCGCCACCGCCGCCAGCAGGGCCAGGCCCAGATCCCGGAACGTCTTCTCCTGCTGGGAGGCGGCGCCCCCGATCTCCGCCGCGACGCCTTCGGCGAACTCCATGCCGTCGAGGGCCTCACGGACAGCCGCGGCGGCCGTGCCGAGGTCGTCGGAGCCGGGAGTCACGGACACCACCGCGGTCCGCTCGCCGTCGGAGGAAGTCACGCTCGCCGGGACGTCCTCCTGGCGGACCTCTGCCAGCTCGGACAGGGCCACCGGCCCCGTCGGTGTCATGACCTCGACGGCCTCGAGCTCGGCGCGGGAGGTGACCGGCTCGGGATCGCCCAGGCGCACGGTGTAGTCGGTGAACCCGAAGCGCACCTGGCCAGAGGGGACCGCATCCATCGCGGCGGCCACCTGGCCGGAGACCGCCTCCTCGGTGAGCCCGGCGGCGGCCGCGGCCTGCGGGTCCACCTCCACCTGGAAGGTGGGGCGGGTGTCTGTGGCCGGCGTGGTCACCTCGCGCACACCCTCCAGGCCGCGCATCCGGTCCGCGACCTGCTCCGCTGCGGCGGAGAGCTGCTCCGGGGTCGGCGCGGTGACCGTGACCTCGATGTCCGAGCCGCCGAAGCCCTCGGCGGGGGAGACCTCCACCTCGCCCACGTCCTGCAGACGGGCCAACCTGTCGCGCACCTCGTCCTGCAGGGCAGGCTGGTCCACGGCCGGGTCGGTGACCACGGTGAAGCTGGCCTCGTCCGTGGCGCCGCCGCCGAACATCGCCATCATCCCGGCCGAGCCGACCGTGAACTGCACATCCTGCACGCCCTCGGTTCCGCGCAGGGCCTCGTCGACCTTCTCGGCCGCAGCGGTCGTGGCCTCCAGCGAGGAGCCCGGACTCTGGCGCGCGGTGACGGTGAAGGAGTTCTGGCCCGTATCGCCCAGCAGGTTGGTGGGCAGCAGAGGGACGAGGACCCCGGTGCCGACGAGCACGGCTAGCGCGGCGGCGATCGTGGTCTTCGGATGAGCCTGGGTGCCGCGGAGCACCGGGCGGTACGCCCGGGACAGCCAGGAGGCGTGGGCGACCGGACGAGCGGAGGGCGAGGGGCCGTCGTCGACAAGCCCTTCAGCGGCCGCCTGTCCCGCTGTCCGCCGCGACGCCGTGCCGCCGAGGAACCAGAAGGACAGCACCGGCACGATCGTCAGCGCCACCAGCAGAGAGACCAGCAGGGCCAGGGACATGGTCACGGCGAACGGCCGGAACAGCTCGCCGGCCAGGCCGGAGACGAACGCGACCGGGACGAACACGGCCACCGAGGTGAGGGTGGAGGCGGTGATCGCCAGACCGACTTCGCCGGTGCCGCGCACGATCGCCGTGCGCCGATCCTCGCCGAGGCCGAGGTGGCGGCGGATGTTCTCCACCACCACGATCGAGTCGTCCACCACACGGCCGATCGCGATGGTCAGCGCGCCCAGCGTGAGCATGTTCAGCGAGTAGCCGGACAGCCAGACGCCGATCAGCGTGGCCAGCAGCGACAGCGGGATCGAGACCGCCGTGACCAGGGTGGAACGCAGGGAGAGCAGGAAGACGGCGATCACCAGGACCGCGAAGCCCAGGCCCAGGACGCCCTCCAGGAACAGCGTGTCGATGGACTGCTGGATGAACGGGGCCTGATCGAAGACCACCGTGAAGCGGGCGTTGTCCCCGACGACGCCCTCCAGCTCCGGCAGGATCTCCTCCACGGCCTCGGAGACGCGCACCAGATCAGCGTCCGGGGTGGCGGTGATGCTCAGGGACAGCGTGTCCACGCCGTTGGTGCGGGAGACCGATGTGGGCTCGGCCTCGGCCATCGAGACCTCCGCGACATCGCCCAGGGCCGGGGGAGCGCGGTCCGGGGAGGAGGACTCGCCGTCCGCGGGCACCAGCACGATGTCCTTCAGATCCTCGATGTCCTCGACCGGAGACCCGGCCTGGACGGGGAGCGTCAGCGAGCCCTCCGTCACCTGGCCGATGGGGAACAGGCCGGCGTTCTCCTCGAGTGCGGTGACGATGTCCTGCGTGGACAGCCCCGCGGCGGCGAGCCCCGCCTGGTCCGGGACGATCGAGACGTACTCCTGTGTGCCGCCGGTGACCTCCGCGCCGCGCACGCCCTCCAGACGCTGCAGTCGGGGCACCGCCACGTCCTCCACCCGCTGCCGGGTGCGGTTCAGGTCCGAGTCCGAGGACACCGCGAGGAACATCACCGGGAAGTCGGAGAACGAGCCGGCGAAGGAGGTGGTCTCCGCCTCGTCCGGCAGCTGCGGGGCGAGGTTGGAGACGGCGCGGTCGACCTGACCGCGGGCACGGTGCAGATCGGTCCCGTACTCGAACTGCAGGAGCACGGCGTTGAAGCCGTTCGACGAGGTCGACCGCGTCGACTCGAGCCCCTCGACGGCCTGGAGGGTACGCTCGAGGGGTTCGCCGACGGCGTCGTCGACGACCTCGGGGCCGGCACCCGGATACACCGTGGTGACGGAGATCACCGGCAGCTCCAGCGACGGGACCAGCTCCTGCTTGAGCTGACCCGCCGCGATCACGCCGAACACGGTGCAGAACACCGTGATCAGCGCGATCAGCGCGCGGTGTGCCAGGGAGAACCGCGCGAGAGCCCTCACGAGGTCAGTTCAGCTGCAGGGCGGAGTCGGTGGCCGAGCGCACCTCGTCCAGCAGGGCACGGTCCTCGTTGAGCTTGCGGCCGTAGGACGGCACCAGCGCCTCGAACTGCGGCTTCCAGGCGTCCATCTTGGCCGGGAAGCAGCGCTCCAGGAGGGACAGCATGATCGGCGCGGCGGTGGAGGCGCCCGGGGAGGCGCCGAGCAGGGCGCCCAGGGAACCGTCGCCGTGGGTGACGACCTCGGTGCCGAACTGCAGCACGCCGCCCTTCTTCTTGTCCTTCTTCATCACCTGGACGCGCTGGCCCGCGGTGATCAGCTCCCACTTCGAGCCGTCGGCCTCCGGGAAGAAGTCCTTGAGGGTCTCGACCTTCTTGTCCTGGGACTTCAGGACCTCGGTGACCAGGTACTTGGTCAGGTCCATGTTGTCCTTGGCCACGGCGAGCATCGGCACCAGGTTGTGCGGACGGACCGACAACGGCAGGTCCAGGTAGGAGCCCGACTTCAGGAAGTTGGTGGAGAAGCCGGCGTACGGGCCGAACAGGAGGGAGCGCTTGCCGTCGACGAAGCGGGTGTCCAGGTGCGGCACGGACATCGGCGGGGCGCCGACCTGGGCCTGGCCGTAGACCTTGGCCATGTGCTGGGACACGATCGACTCGTCGGTGCAGCGCAGGAACTGGCCGGACACCGGGAAGCCGCCGAAGCCCTTGGCCTCCGGGATGCCCGAGGCCTGCAGCAGGTGCAGGGCGCCGCCGCCGGCGCCGATGAACACGAAGCGGGCGCGGTCGGTGAAGGACTCGCCGGCGGCACGGTTCTTCACGCCGACCTCCCAGCGGCCGTCGGTGCCGCGGGTGAGGCCGGTCACCTTGTGGCCGAAGCGCACGTCCACGCCGGAGTCGGCCATGCGGGTGACGAGCTGGCGGGTCAGGGCGCCGAAGTCGACGTCGGTGCCGCCGGCCACGCGGGAGGCGGCCAGGCGCTTGCCGTCGTGGCGGCCGTTGATGAGCAGCGGGGTCCACTCGCGGATCTTCTCCGGGTCCTCGGTGTGCTCCATGGTCTCGAACAGCGGCTGCGCGGACATCGCCTCGTAGCGGGCCTGCAGGTAGTCGGCATGGTCGTCGCCCCACACGAAGGACATGTGCGGCAGCGGGTTGATGAAGGACTTCGGGTCCTTCAGGGTGCCGTCCTGCACGAGGGAGGACCAGAACTGCCGGGACACCCAGAACTGCTCGTTGATGCCGAGGGCCTTGGTCGGGTCCACGGTGCCGTCGGCCTGGCGGGGTGCGTAGTTCAGCTCGCACAGGGCGGCGTGGCCGGTGCCGGCGTTGTTCCATGGATCCGAGGACTCCAGGCCGGCCTGGTCCAGGTTCTCGTAGAGGGCGATCGACCAGGTCGGCTCCAGCTTCTGCAGCAGGGTGCCGAGCGTGGCGGACATGATGCCGCCGCCGATGAGGACGACGTCGTGGGTGGTGGTGGTCTGCGTGGTCACGAAAAACAACTCTCCGAGGTCAAGGACGCGGATGCGGGTGCGGGTGGGACCCGGTCCCGACCACCGTGGACGGGAGGTTTGCGGGGTCCGTCCGCTCGGGCCCGAGTCTACTACCGCGGGCGCCGCGCCCACGTCCTGTCACCGGCATGACGGGACTCACTCCGACGGGCCGGGTCTGGCGGCCCCGGACGCACTCCGGGCAGGTGCCGCTTCAGTCGGCGGAGAGCCGGACGGAGGAGTAGTGCTCGTCCAGCAGCGGGGAGGTCGGGTAGGCCTGGACCCGGGCGCCCACGGCGGCCGCGGAGATCGGATAGACCAGCGGCAGCACCGGGAGGTCGAGGGCGAGGGAGGCGAGGATCTGCCCGAACACCTCGCGACGGCGATCGTCGTCCTCGGCCAGGGCCGCGCGCTGCAGCAGCCGCTGCACGTGGGGGTTCGCGTAGTTCGTCTCCGCGGCGTCCGAACGGCAGAGCGGCTCGATGAAGGCGTGGGGGTCGCGGAAGAGGCCGTCACGGCTCATCAGGTGCAGCGCTCGGCCCTCGCGCTCACGGACCGTGCGCTGGTAGTCCTCGTCCGCGGGCACGGGCACGGGCACGATGTTCAGCCCGATCTTCCCGAGGTCCTCGGCGATCCGGGCGTAGACGAGTTCCGGGGTGGGCAGGGACGGCCGGCCGGTGCCGGTCGGGTAGAGGAACTCGAGCGGCTCGCCCTCGTAGCCGGCCAGGTGGAGCAGGTCGCGGGCCTCACGGGGGTTGATGTCGTAGCGCTCGGCGTCCTCGTTGGCCACGCCCAGGGTCGGCGGCACCACGTCATGGGCCATCGAGGTGCCGTCCAGGAAGAGCCCGGAACGGGCGAGGGCCGGCCGGTCCACGCCGTGCGCCACGGCCTGCCGGACGTAGAGCGAGCCCATCACCGGGTGCGCCATGTTCATGCCCAGGTAGAGCACGGACAGCGGGTCGCGCTGCAGGACCTGGGCGCCGGACTCCACGAGCGGGCGCAGCTGCGGCGGGGAGACCACGTCGATGACGTCCGCATGGCCGCGGCGGAACTCGCGCAGGCGGGTGCCGACCCGGCCCCAGGAGGCCACGATCACCGGGGACGCCTGCGGGCGCTCGCCGCGGTAGGTGGAGCTGGCGACCAGCACGGCGCCCCGGCGCACGGCCGAGGCGGCAGAGAGGGCCGCGTGCGACTCCTGTGCCGTGGCCCAGCGATAGGGCCCCGTGCCGGCGGGGGAGGAGACGCTGCCCTCGGGGGTATGGGCAGTGCGTTCCCAGGACTGGGGCGAGGAGATGGCGAAATGCGGTGCCGTCAAGGCCATCGCCAGATGTCGCAGCGGCGTGCTGAGCGTCAGCCGCAGGGTCAGCTCGTCCTCGACCTCGACGGAGTCCAGACGGCAGTCCTCCTCGCCCAGGTGGGCGCCGAAGACGGAAACGAAGGGGGAGGCGGTGACGTCCTCGCGCTCATCCTTCGCCGCCCAGCGCTCAACGTTGGCCGCCACGGCAGCCGCATCACACGGGGTGTCATCGGAGAACACCACCCCCTCGCGCAGGCGGAAGCGGTGGATGCGACCGTCGGCGGTCACCTCGTGACTCTCGGCCAGGGCGGGCACGGCCTTGCCGGTCTCCGGGTCCACGCCCAGCAGGGTCTCGAACACCTGGCGGGAGACGCGGAAGGTCTCCGAGTCCCACTGCAGGTGAGGGTCGCGGGAGGTGAGACGCCCGGGGGAGCCGACCACCAGGGTCCGGCCGCGGGGTCCGGTCGCCGCGACTGCGCTCGAGGAGGCGCTCGGCGAGGGAGTCGGCGAAGCCGGGCGGCGCAGGTCCTCGGTGCAGCCTGCCGCGGCGAGGGCGAGCCCGGACAGGCCCAGGCCCAGGGCGGCACGGCGCGACAGCTCCATGGCAGGCCTCCCTCGGTGTCGTTCGGTCTTGGCGCCGTCCCTGCGGCGGGGGCACCCTGGTGCGGTGTCCTCCGGACGGACGCGGCCGTCGTCGTGACGAGTGCGGGCGGGGACTCGAACCCCGACGCCGCCCCGTGGTGGGGCCTGCGAATCCGCTGTCAGGCGCACCAGCAAGCCGAATGTGAGCGCCACCAGAGGGCGGCGGACACGACACCAGACTACGCGAAAGGTGCCGCAACGACGCCGCGTGTCCTCTGGGGTCAGCCGTGCCGGCGCAGCTGATGCACGGTGAGGTGACATCTGATCTGGCTTGCCCGCAGGGCAGCCTGGACGGATGGTCCTGTGCTCGCTCCGTACCCCCAAGAGTTCCGCGACGCTGTCGTGTGCGTCGCCCGCGCCGGCGACGACGGCGTGACCCTGGCCCAGATCGCCGGTGAGACCTTCGGTCCAGGACCTTTGTGCATGCGCTGAATCGCCACCAGCTGACGGGTTCGATGGGCGAGGCCGGTGCTGCCGGTGTCAACGAGGCCATGGAATGGTTCTTCGCACTGCTGTCAGAAGAACGTTCTGGATCGCAAGAGGTGGAAGGCCGGCCAGGAGCTGCGGATCGCGATCGTCACGTGGATCGAGCCTAAGGACCACCCTGGGCGCCGGCAGTTCCGTCTGGTTCGGCTGACGCCCCTCGAGTACGAGACCATCATGAACCCGGCCGTGAGCCTCGCGGGCTGAGGCCCTGCCGGGCACCTCTGCGTGCATCAGCCCGTCAGGCCTTGAGTTGCGTGAGCGTGCTGCGCATATGGTCTGGGACCGCCAGGCACTCGAAGCTGGCCTACGGTCAGAGCCGATCCGTGCTGTCGCGCGGCAATTGGCCGCTGGAGCTGAAACGCTGGAAAACTGGTGCAACCGCTGCGGCGCGGGCGGCACCATGCGGTGGATTGACATCGCGGCGATCCGCGCCGCCAGTAAGCAGTACTGTCCGATCCTGCCGTGATTCACCGCTCGGCCAGGGCGGAGCGCACCTCCTTAGCCATATTGGCCGCTAGAACCTGCGCGCCGCTCTTGTTCGGGTGCACCGCATCGGCTGACATGCCAGCAACCCAGGTGTTGTCGTCATCACGCAATCCATCCCAGGGGTCCAGAACAGCCCACCCCTGATCTTCAGCGAACTCGCGGGTGCGGTCATTCCACTCCGCTACCGCCTCCGCGCTGCGGTCATCCATCGGCCCGATCAAGACCACGGCGAAAAGGTCATCCCCGATGGCCGCCTCCTCGTGGAAGCGCAGGGTGTGATCCGCCCACTCGTCCCAGGAGACCCCACGGCGGAGGTCGTTGGTGGCGATCTCGTAGATGACAACATCTGACGTGTGCTGGCCGGCGATGTAGTTCCGGATCGTTTCGGCACCCGCACCGCCCTGTGCGAATCCGCCGACGAAGCGCAGCCCGTCAGGCCCGCCCAAGTGGCTGACCCATGAGGTGGGGCCTGTGTCGCCAGAGGAGAAGTTGCTGGAGTCGCCCTGGCTGATGGAGTCCCCGTAGACCTCGACCGTGGGCCGGGCGTCCGCCTGGTACTGAAACGGTTTCACGTCGTTGACGGCGGCCTCCGGCGCCGGCTGACGACCGGACCACCACACAGCCACGACAGCCGCCACGGTAATGAGGACGAGCAGGACAAGCAAGACCGGACGCTTCATGTGCCCATCGTAGGCGCGGCCACGCCCCGTCCCCACCAGCACAGCGGCCCGCACCCACTCCCGGGCCGGGAAATCGCGGTCATCCGTGACCTCATCACAGACCTGGCGACCAAGACAGAAGGAGCCCTGCTCGTGGCACGACGGGGTGCGACCACACCGAAGGTCATCAGCGGTGCCAGTGCCACGGCGAACTCGAGTCAGGAGAGCAACGGACTGGGGCAACGGCACGGCGGACAGGAGCGCCTGAGTGGCGCGGTCGGTGTCGTGCTGGGCGGCTTCGAGGACGGCCCAATGGGGACAGGAGCCTCGTGCAACCGCATGATTCTGCGGCTGAATGAGTGCGGGCGGGGGGACTCGAACCCCCACGTCGTAGGACACTGGAACCTAAATCCAGCGCGTCTGCCAGTTCCGCCACGCCCGCGCAGACGGGCCGCGCTGGACGGCCCGGTCAGGGTGCCCAGTGTATCGGCCCGGACCGGGGCGGATCAGTCGACCCCGAGGGCCCTGCGCAGGCGCTCCACGTGGCCGGTGGCCTTCACGTTGTACTGCGCGAGGCTGACCTTGCCGGCCGGGTCCACCACGATCGTGGAGCGGATCAGGCCCTCGTAGGTCCTGCCGTAGTTCTTCTTCTCGCCCCAGGCGCCGTAGGCCTCGGCCACCGCATGGTCCTCGTCGGACAGCAGGGGGAAGGTCAGGCCCTCCTTCTGGGCGAAGCGGATGATCTTGCCGATCGGGTCCGGGGAGATGCCGAGCACCACGTAGCCGGCGGCCTTGAGGGAGGCGAGGGAGTCGCGGAAGTCGCAGGCCTGCTTGGTGCAGCCCGGAGTGGAGGCGGCCGGATAGAAGTAGACGATGACGTTCTTGCCGGCATGGTCGTGCAGGGAGACGGGGCGGCCGTCCTGGTCCTGGAGGGTGAAGTCGGGTGCGGTGTCCCCGACGGCAAGGCGGGTGTTCTCGGTGGTCATGGCTCCACTCTGACACATGCGGTCCGCGCCCGCCCCGGGAGGATGAGGCGTTTCTCACACGACCGATCGCGGTGCGGGCGCCCGGTACGACGAAGGGCCCGTCACCTCGCGGTGACGGGCCCTTCTGGTGTGTGCGCCCCCCGGGACTTGAACCCGGAACCTGCAGATTAAGAGTCTGATGCTCTGCCAATTGAGCTAGAGGCGCAGAACATGCTCCGGACCGTTCCTTTCGGACTCGCTCCGTTGCAACGAGAGAAGACTCTATCAGGCCTTCTTGCGAATGTCCACATCGGCGTAGAGACCGTCGAGCTCGTCCATGAATCCGGACATGAACTCGTGGAAGTCCGCGGCGTCGTCGGACTGGTCCAGCTCGGCCACGCCGGTCTCGGAGAGGTCACCCACGTGCACGCGGCAGCGGGGGGAGACCTCGAACCAGGTGCGGAAGCCCGTCACCGTCTCCAGCTGATAGCCGCTGCCCGTGTCCGCGACGGTGGCCACGTTCCCCAGGGAGACCGTGGAGACCTCGCTCGGGTCCGCATCGTCCTCCACCACCGGGCGTGACGGATCGACCGGGCACAGCACGAGCTCCTGCGGGGCGCGCCGGTAGCCGATCACGTACGGCGTGGCCGTGCCGGAGGTCTGGCCGTAGACGAGGTTGTAGTCGCCGTGGTTGAAGACCCGAGCGTCGAACACGCCGCGCAGCCGTCGTTGGAGGGTGAGCGAGTCCATGTCTCCAACGTACGTGAGGCCGTCGGCGGGGCAGTGCCGTGACAGGTCACGATCCGATTGCATGTCATCTGGCGGACGCGACCGTCTCACTGCCGCACGCCGTCCCTATGATGTGCGCATGGACACCACCTCGAAGGCTCAGGACAGCACTGCAGGGTCGGCGGAGGTCGACGCCAGGCCCCGCTCCCGCGACGTCACCGACGGCATGGAGCGCACCGCCGCCCGCGGCATGCTCCGCGCGGTCGGCATGGGGGACGAGGACTTCGACAAGCCGCAGATCGGCATCGCCTCGTCCTGGAACGAGATCACCCCGTGCAACCTCTCCCTGGACCGCCTCGCCCAGGCCTCCAAGGACGGCGTCCACGCCGCCGGCGGCTTCCCGCTGGAGTTCGGCACCGTGTCCGTCTCGGACGGCATCTCCATGGGCCACGAGGGCATGCACTTCTCCCTCGTCTCCCGTGAGGTGATCGCCGACTCGGTGGAGACCGTGATGATGGCCGAGCGCCTGGACGGCTCCGTCCTGCTCGCCGGCTGCGACAAGTCGTTGCCGGGCATGCTCATGGCCGCCGCCCGCCTGGACCTGGCCTCGGTGTTCGTCTACGCCGGATCGACCACGCCGGGCGTGGCCCGCCTGACCGACGGCACCGAGAAGCAGGTGACCATCATCGACGCCTTCGAGGCGGTCGGCGCCTGCGCCCGCGGCCTCATGTCCGAGGAGGACCTGCTCCGCATCGAGAAGTCCATCGTTCCGGGCGAGGGCGCCTGCGGCGGCATGTACACCGCCAACACCATGGCCTCCATCGGCGAGGCGCTCGGCATGTCCCTGCCCGGTTCCGCCGCCGCCCCGTCCGCGGACCGCCGCCGCGACGCCTTCGCGCGCCGCTCCGGAGAGGCCGTGGTGACCATGCTCCGCCAGGGCATCACGGCCCGGGACATCATGACCAAGCCCGCGTTCGAGAACGCGATCGCCGTGACCATGGCGTTCGGCGGCTCCACCAACGCCGTGCTGCACCTGCTCGCCATCGCCCGGGAGGCGGGCGTGGACCTGCAGCTGTCCGACTTCAACCGCATCGCCGACCGCACCCCGCACATCGCAGACCTCAAGCCGTTCGGCCAGTACGTCATGACGGACGTGGACCGCATCGGCGGCGTCCCGGTCGTCATGAAGGCCCTGCTGGACGAGGGCCTGCTGCACGGGGACACCCTCACCGTCACCGGCAAGACCCTCGCCGAGAACCTGGCCGCGCTCGACCCCGACCCGGTGGACGGCAAGGTCATCCGCACCATGGACGACGCGATGCACCCCAACGGCGGCATCGCGATCCTCCACGGCTCGCTCGCTCCCGAGGGCGCCGTCGTGAAGTCCGCCGGCTTCGACGCCGACGTCTTCGAGGGCACCGCCCGCGTCTTCGACCGCGAGCGCGCCGCCATGGACGCCCTCGAGGACGGCACCATCACCGCCGGCGACGTCGTGGTCATCCGCTACGAGGGGCCGAAGGGCGGCCCGGGCATGCGCGAGATGCTCGCGATCACCGGCGCGATCAAGGGCGCCGGCCTGGGCAAGGACGTCCTGCTCATCACCGACGGTCGCTTCTCCGGCGGCACCACGGGCCTGTGCATCGGCCACATCGCCCCGGAGGCCGCCGAAGGCGGTCCGATCGGCCTGGTGCAGGACGGCGACCGCATCCGCGTGGACATCGCCGGCCGCTCCATGGACCTGCTCGTGGACGAGGCCGAGCTGGCCGCCCGCCGCGAGTCCTGGGAGCCGGTGCAGCCGAAGTTCACCACCGGCGTGCTCGGCAAGTACGCCAAGCTCGTCCACTCGGCCGCCGAGGGCGCCTACCTGGGCTGAGGCCCACGTCCTCGAGGCCATATGACGCCGACGCCGCCGACCGCCCCCGTGCCTGACGCCGGGGGCGGTCGGCGTGTGCCGGGCGCGGGCCCCTGCATCCTGCGCGCCGCGCACGTCCATGACGGGGACGTGATGCACGACGACGGCCGCCTCGCCCTGGACGTCGGCCGCGTCCTGGCCGTGTGGTCCGGTCCGGGTCTGCCGTCGGCACGCTCCGCGTCGACCGTCGTCGACGGCCCGGGGGAGGACTCTGCGGCCGCGGGCGAGCCGAGCGCAGGCAGGGCGCTCGCCGCACGCCTGGCGGGGGCGCCGGTCCACGACCTCGGCGATGTGGTCCTCGCACCGGCGCCGGTGGACATCCACTGCCACGGCGCCGGGGGTGCGTCCTTCTCCGACGGGCCGGAGGCGGCCCGCCACGCCGCGTCGACGCTGCGGGCCCACGGCACGGCGCACGTCGTGGCCTCGCTCGTGAGCGAGCCGGTGCCCGTGGTGGAGCGCCAGGTCCGTGCCCTGGCCCCGCTCGTGGCCGAGGGGGTGCTGGCCGGGCTCCATCTCGAGGGGCCGTGGCTCGCCCCGGACCACCGCGGCGCACACGACCCCGCGGCGCTCTGCGCTCCGACACCGGCCGACGTGGACCGGCTGCTCGCCGCCGCCGACGGGGCGCCGCTGATGGTGACACTGGCGCCCGAGCTGCCCGGCGGCCTCGACGCGGTGCGGCGGCTGGCGGAGGCGGGGGCCGTCGTCGGGGTCGGACACACCGCCGCCGACTACGGGACCACGCTGCAGGCCATCGAGGCGGGGGCCACCGTGGCGACGCACCTGTACAACGGCTGCCGCCGACCGACCCACCGGGACCCCGGACCCGTCCTCGCGCTCCTGGAGGGTGCCCGGGCCGGGCTGGTGACGATCGAGACGATCGCCGACGGCGTGCACCTGCATCCGGCCGTGCTGCGCCGCACCGCCGCCGAGGCGGGCCGTCGGTGGGCGATGGTCTCCGACGCGATGGCGGCCGCCTGCTGCGCGGACGGCGACTACCGGCTCGGGCCCCTCGCGGTGACGGTCGCCCGCGGTGTCGCCCGGGTACTCGGCGAGGGTCGGGAGCCCGGGGCGATCGCCGGCTCGACCGTCACCCTGGCAGGCTCCGTCGAGCACGCCGTGGCCGCCGGGATCGGCTTGGAACAGGCGCTGCGTGCCGTCACCGCGGTGCCCGCCGACGCGCTCGGCCTCGATCTCGGCAGGCTGCGCCCGGGTGTCCCCGCACAGGTGCTCGTCACGAACCTCGTCGGCCGCGCTGTTCACGATCCGGTCATGGATCCCGCATGGTGAGACGTCCCCGAGGGCACATGGCCGGAGTCGCCGCGCTGCGCGGATAGTGTGACCCAGGAGACCACCCGTCGCGTCCGTCCCCCACCACAGGGCCGGCCGCGGAGGACCCCCGGCCCCACCAGGTCGGCGGGTCCGCGGATGGACCCAGAGTTCCACCACCCTCCGTCCACCGAGGTGAGCATTCATGAGCACGCCGCAGCGCGCGGGCACGGCCACGGCACCGCCGACGCCCCGCCCGCCCCGTCCCCACCGCTCCGACAACATCGAGCCGCGCGTCCCCGGCCCGTGCCGCACGGTCGAGCCGACCCGCATGACCGGCTCCGCCGGCATCGTCCGCAGCCTCGAGGAGATCGGTGTGACCGATGTCTTCGGCCTTCCGGGCGGCGCGATCCTCCCGACCTACGACCCGCTGATGGACTCCTCGTCCATCCGTCACATCCTGGTGCGCCACGAGCAGGGCGCAGGCCACGCCGCCCAGGGCTACTACCTGGCCACCGGCCGTCCCGGCGTCGCCCTGGCCACCTCCGGGCCCGGAGCCACCAATCTCGTCACTGCCATCGCCGACGCCCACATGGACTCCCAGGCCGTCGTGTTCATCACCGGGCAGGTGAACTCCACGGCGATCGGCACGGACGCCTTCCAGGAGGCGGACATCGTCGGCGTCACCATGCCGATCGCCAAGCACTCCCGCCTCGTCACCCGGGCGGAGGACATCCCGCAGGCACTGGCCGAGGCCTTCCACATCGCCGCCACCGGCCGGCCGGGCCCGGTGCTGGTGGACATCACCAAGGACGCCCAGGTCGGCGAGTTCGAGTTCTCCTGGCCGCCGAAGCCCGAGCTGCCCGGCTACCGGCCGGTGCGCCGCGGCCACCCGCGGCAGATCCGGGCCGCCGCGCGGCTGATCCGGCAGAGCGCCCGACCGGTGCTGTACGTCGGCGGCGGCATCGCGCGCGCCGACGCCTCGGCCGAGCTGCGCGAGCTCGCCGAAGTGACCGGCATCCCCGTGGTGACCACGCTGACGGCGCGGGGCGTCTTCCCGGACTCCCATGAGCTGCATGTCGGCATGCCCGGCATGCACGGCTCCGTCTCCGCCGTGGCGGCCCTGCAGCAGTCGGACCTGCTCATCACGCTCGGTGCACGCTTCGACGACCGCGTCACTGGACTGCTCGCGAGCTTCGCCCCGGGGGCCAAGGTCATCCACGCGGACGTGGACCCCGCCGAGATCTCCAAGAACCGTCAGGCGGACATCCCGATCGTCGGCGACCTCAAGGAGATCGTCCCGGACCTCACCGAGGAACTGCGCCGCGACCCCGACGGTGTGGGCATGCCCGACCTCACCGGCTGGTGGGGCGTGCTGAACCGCTTGCGCGAGACCTACCCGCTCGGCTGGACCGAGCCGGAGGACGGCCTGCTGGCACCGCAGAAGGTCATCCAGCGCCTGTCCGAGCTCTCCGGGTCCGAGGCGACCTACGTCGCCGGCGTCGGCCAGCATCAGATGTGGGCCGCGCAGTTCGTGCAGTACGAGCGCCCGCGCCAGTGGCTGAACTCGGCCGGACTGGGAACCATGGGCTACGCCGTGCCCGCCGCGATGGGCGCCAAGGTCGGCGATCCGGACCGCGTGGTCTGGGCCATCGACGGCGACGGCTGCTTCCAGATGACCAACCAGGAGCTGGCCACCTGCGTGATCAACCGGATCCCCATCAAGGTGGCCGTCATCAACAACTCGTCCCTGGGCATGGTCCGTCAGTGGCAGACCCTGTTCTACGACTCGCGCTATTCCAACACGGACCTGAACACCGGGCACGGCACCGTTCGCGTCCCGGACTTCGTGAAGCTCGCCGACGCCTACGGCGCGGTCGGCCTGCGCTGCGAGCGCGAGGAGGACCTGGACGAGACCATTCGGAAGGCCCTGGAAGTGGACGACCGCCCCGTGGTCATCGACTTCGTGGTCTCCAGGGACTCGATGGTGTGGCCGATGGTTCCGGCCGGTGTCAGCAACGACGCCATCCAGGTCGCCCGCGGCATGACGCCGGACTTCACGCAGGAGGACTGAGACATGGTCAACGAGACGGAGCCCACCCAGCGCCACACCCTGTCCGTCCTGGTCCAGGACGTGCCGGGCGTGCTGACCCGGGTGGCAGGACTGTTCGCCCGGCGCGCGTTCAACATCCACTCGCTCGCCGTGGGCGTCACCGAGGTCGAGGGCCTGTCCCGCATCACGGTGGTGGTGGACACGGACCCGCGCCTGCTCGAGCAGGTGACCAAGCAGCTCAACAAGCTGATCAACGTCATCAAGGTCATCGAGCTCGCCCCGGAGGCATCGGTGCAGCGCGACCACCTGCTCGTCAAGGTCCGCGCCGACGCCACGACCCGCGGCCAGGTCGTCCAGGCCGCGGAGCTGTTCCGCGCGCAGGTCGTGGACGTCGCCCCGGAGTCGCTGACCCTCGAGGCCACCGGCTCCAGGGACAAGCTCAACGCCCTGCTCGAGCTGCTCGCCCCGTTCGGGGTCCGCGAGCTCGTCCGCTCCGGCACCCTCGGCGTCGCCCGAGGAGGCCGGTCCATGACCGAGCGGGCCCTGGCCCGCTGACGTCCCCGGCGCCGCCCGGCCCCGGACCCCACCGCCCCGTCGGCCCGCCTCCGAGCGGACCGGCACACCGAACCCGCCATCCGTCAGAGCCCCGGCCGCCGCACCGGTCGGGACCTGCGAACCGAAGGAGAACCGCCATGTCTGCGAAGAAGTTCTACGACGCCGACGCCGACCTCTCGATCATCCAGGGCCGCACCGTGGCCGTGATCGGCTACGGCTCCCAGGGCCACGCCCACTCCCTGTCCCTGCGTGACTCCGGCGTGGACGTCCGCGTCGGCCTGGCCGAGGGATCCACGTCCCGGGCCAAGGCCGAGGCCGAGGGCCTCCGCGTGGTCGACGTGGCCACCGCCGCCGCCGAGGCCGACCTGATCATGATCCTCACCCCGGACCAGGTCCAGGCGGACGTCTACAACGAGCACATCGCGCCGAACCTCCAGGACGGCGACGCCCTCTTCTTCGCCCACGGCTTCAACGTGCGCTTCGGCTACATCCAGGCCCCGGCCGGCGTGGACGTCGCCCTCGTGGCCCCGAAGGGCCCGGGCCACGTGGTGCGCCGCGAGTTCGAGGCCGGCCGCGGCGTCCCCGCCCTGATCGCCGTGGAGCAGGACGCCTCCGGCGAGGCCCACGCCCTCGCCCTGTCCTACGCGAAGGGCATCGGCGGCACCCGCGCCGGCGTCATCGAGACCACCTTCACCGAGGAGACCGAGTCCGACCTGTTCGGCGAGCAGGCCGTGCTCTGCGGCGGCGCCTCCCAGCTGATCCAGTACGGCTTCGAGACCCTCACCGAGGCCGGCTACCAGCCGGAGATCGCCTACTTCGAGGTGCTGCACGAGCTCAAGCTGATCGTGGACCTCATGGTCGAAGGCGGCCTGGCCAAGCAGCGCTGGTCCATCTCCGACACCGCCGAGTTCGGCGACTACGTCTCCGGCCCGCGCGTCATCGACGAGCGCGTCAAGGAGAACATGAAGGCCGTCCTCGCGGACATCCAGTCCGGCGCCTTCGCCCAGCGTTTCATGGACGACCAGAAGGCCGGCGCCCCCGAGTTCAGGCAGCTGCGTGCCAAGGCCGAGCAGCACCCGATCGAGGAGACCGGCCGCGAGCTGCGCCAGATGTTCGCCTGGCTCAAGGACACCGACGACGACTACACCGAGGGCACCGCCGCCCGCTGACCCGGACGGTGCGCCCGCCCTCTGATCGCCCCGGCTGATCCCCGACGACGGCGCCGTCACCTCGTGAGGTGCCGGCGCCGTCGTCATATTCCATTCCTTGCATAGAAATGCGGCTAGGCTCGGCCACGACCCGCCGCATCCGATCCGCACCCCGTGAAGGAAGAACCGTGAGCGCTGCCCAGCCCGTCGTCCTGATCGCCGAGGAGCTGTCCCCGGCCACGGTCGAGGCCCTCGGCCCCGACTTCGAGATCCGTCACACCGACGGTGCCGACCGTGCCCGCCTGCTGGCGGACCTGCCCGGTGCCGACGCCGTCCTCATCCGCTCGGCCACCCAGATGGACGCCGAGGCCATGGCCGCCGCCACGAACCTCAAGGTCATCGCCCGCGCCGGCGTCGGCTTGGACAACGTGGACGTGCCCGCCGCCACCGCCGCCGGCGTCATGGTGGTCAACGCCCCGACCTCCAACATCCTCTCCGCCGCCGAGCTGACCTGCGGCCACATCCTGGCCTCGGCCCGCAACATCGCGCCGGCCAACGCCGCCCTCAAGCAGGGGGAGTGGAAGCGCTCCAAGTACTCCGGAGTCGAGCTGTTCGGCAAGTCCCTCGGCATCATCGGCCTGGGCCGCATCGGCGCCCTCGTGGCCGAGCGCATGAAGGCCTTCGGCATGGACATCCTCGCCTACGACCCCTACATCACCGCGGCCCGGGCGCAGCAGCTCGGCGCCGAGCTGGTCGAGCTCGACGAGCTCCTCGAGCGCGCGGACTTCGTCACCATCCACATGCCCAAGACCCCGGAGACCGTCGGCATGCTCTCGGACGACCAGTTCGAGCGCATGAAGGACTCCGCGTTCGTGGTGAACGTCGCCCGCGGCGGACTGGTGGACGAGGAGGCCCTCGACCGCGCCCTGGCCGCCGGGAAGATCGCCGGCGCCGGCATCGATGTGTTCGCCTCCGAGCCTGCCACGGACCTGCCGTTCTTCGCCCACGACCGCTCCACCGTCACGCCGCACCTGGGCGCCTCCACCGCAGAGGCGCAGGAGAAGGCCGGCGTCGCCGTCGCCCGCTCCGTGCGCCTGGCCCTGGCCGGAGAGCTGGTGCCGGACGCCGTGAACGTCGCCGGCGGCGTCATCCACGAGGACGTGCGACCGGGCCTGCCGCTGGCCGAGAACCTCGGGCGCGTGCTCACGGCTCTGCTGGGCGAGCGCTCGCTCACCGCCGTGGAGGTGGAGGTCGCCGGAGAGATCGCCGCGCAGGACGTCTCCTCCCTGCAGCTGGCCGCCCTCAAGGGCGTCTTCACGGACGTCGTCTCGGACCAGGTCTCCTACGTCAACGCGCCGGTGCTCGCCGAGCAGCGTGGTGTGGAGACCCGCCTGACCACCACCGCCGAGTCCAGCTCCTACCGCAACGTGGTCACCGTCCGCGGCGCCACCGCACAGGGAGACCAGGTCTCCGTCTCCGGCACCCTCGTGGGCCCGCGCCAGCGGCAGAAGCTGGTGGGCGTGGACCGCGCGGAGATCGAGGTGCCGCTGTCCGACCACCTTCTCGCCTTCCGCTACACGGACCGGCCGGGCGTCATCGGCATCCTCGGCCAGGCGCTGGGAGAGCAGGGCGTGAACATCGCCGGCATGGACGTCTCCCGCGAGGCCGAGGGTGGCACCGCCCTGGCCGTGCTCCAGATCGACTCGGCGCTGCAGCCGGGCACCCTGGACAAGCTCGAGCAGGCCATCGAGGCAGAACGCGCCGCCGAGGTGGACCTCGCCGAGCGCTGAGCCGGTCAGCGGGCAGACCCGCCGCGGCACACCGCAGCCGCCACGGCCACGGCCCCGGGACGGAAGCGGCCCCGTCACCCGATCAGGGTGACGGGGCCGTCGTCGTTAGAATCGTGCGGGTGAGCACCCAGCGCGATCCCTTCTACGTCACTTCGGCCATCCACTACCCGAACGGCGAGCCGCACATCGGCCACGCCTACGAGATGGTGGGCGCCGACGCCCTCGCCCGCTTCATGCGCCTCGACGGCCGCGAGGTCTTCTTCCTCACCGGCACGGACGAGCACGGCCAGAAGATGGCCCAGGCCGCAGAGAAGCTGGGCCTGACCCCCATGGAGCTGGCCACCCGCAACTCCGCCGCCTTCAAGGCGATGGACGACGACGTGCTGAACGTGTCCTACGACCGCTTCATCCGGACCACCGACGAGGACCACCACCGTGCGTCCCAGGAGCTGTGGCGCCGCATGGAGGCCAACGGAGACATCTACCTGGACCGCTACGCCGGCTGGTACTCCGTACGCGACGAGCGCTTCTTCACCGAAGACGAGACCGAGGTCCGCGAGGACGGACAGCGGTACGCCGTGGAGACCGGCACCGAGGTCACCTGGACCGAGGAGGAGTCCTACTTCTTCCGCCTCTCCGCCTACACGGACAGGCTGCTCGCCTTCTATGAGGCGAACCCGGACTTCGCCGGTCCCCGCTACCGCTTCAACGAGGTCATCCGCTTCGTGGAGCAGGGCCTGAACGACCTCTCCATCTCCCGGACCAGCTTCGACTGGGGCATCACCGTCCCCGCCCCGGCCGGAGGCGGGGCGCCCTCGGCCCACCACGTCATGTACGTCTGGGTGGACGCGCTGACGAACTATCTGACCGGCGTCGGCTTCCCGGACGAGTCCTCCGAGTCCTTCGCCAGGTTCTGGCCGGCCGACGTGCACGTGATCGGCAAGGACATCTCCCGCTTCCACTGCATCTTCTGGCCGGCGTTCCTCATGTCCGCCGGGATCGAGCTGCCCAGGCGCGTGATGATCCACGGCTTCCTCAACAACAACGGCGAGAAGATGTCCAAGTCCCTGGGCAACGTCGTCGCCCCGGCCGAGTGGGCGGCCCGCTACGGCCTGGACGCCGTGCGCTTCTTCCTGCTGCGCGAGTTCTCCTTCGGCGCGGACGGCTCCTACAACCACGATGCCGTGGTGGGCCGCAAGAACGCCGACCTGGCCAACAACCTGGGAAACCTCGCCCAGCGCTCGCTGTCCATGGCGTTCAAGAACTGTGAGGCCGCCGTGCCCGTTCCGGGCGAGCCCACCGACGCCGATCGCGCGATCCTCGCCCAGGTGGACGGCCTGCTCGAGCATGCCCGGGCCGCCTACGCCGTGCAGGACTTCCATGGTTCGCTCGAGGAGACCTGGCGCGTGCTCGGCGAGGTCAACGCGTACTTCGCGGACCAGGCCCCGTGGGTGCTGCGCAAGACCGACGAGGAGCGCATGCGCACCGTCCTCTACGTCACCCTGCAGGCCGTGCGCCGCGTCGCCCTGCTGGTCCAGCCGGTGATGCCGGACTCGGCCACCCGCCTGCTGGACCTGCTCGGCGTCGAGCCGAGCGGTGACGCCGGGAAGACCAACGCCTCCAACGAGGGCCCGCGCTCCTTCGCCGCCTTCGCCGAGGACCTCGCGCCCGGCACCGCCCTGCCGAAGCCGACCGGCGTCTTCCCCCGACATGAGGAGCCTGCCGAGGCCTGAGTCCGACATGTGAGAGCCCCTGCTCGGATCATGGAATCCCGGCCGGGGCTCTCCTAGGGTGGCGCCCATGAGCCAGACTCCCTCCGCCCCGCACGTGCCCGCCGAGGGCTCCATCGACCTCGCCGTCATCGGCGGTGACGGCATCGGCCCCGAGGTGACCGCCCAGGCGCTCGTCGTCCTCCAGGCGGCGCTGGCCGCCGAGGGCGAGGCGGAGGCCAAGGTCACCGAGTACCCGCTCGGTGCCGAGCACTGGAAGGCCACCGGGGAGGCCCTGGACCCGGAGACCCTGGACGCCCTGCGGCAGCACGACGCGATCCTCTTCGGCGCCGTGGGCGTCGCCCCGGGCGACACCGAGGTCCCCTCCGGCCTGCTCGAGCGCCAGGTGCTGCTCACGCTCCGCTTCGAGCTCGACCACGCCGTGAACCTGCGCCCCACCAAGCTCTACCCGGGCGCCGTCAGCCCGCTCTCCGACCCCGGCGACGTGGACTTCACCGTGGTCCGCGAGGGCACCGAGGGCCCCTACGCCGGCAACGGCGGGCAACTGCGCGGCGGCACGGACCAGGAGATCGCCACCGAGGTGTCCGTGAACACCGCCTACGGCGTGGAGCGCGTGGTCCGGGACGCCTTCGCCCGCGCCCAGGCCTCGGACCGGAAGAGGCTCACCTTCGTGCACAAGCACAACGTGCTCGTCCACGCCGGCCACCTCTGGAAGCGCGTCGTCGAGCAGGTCGCCGCCGACTTCCCGGAGGTCATGCACGACTACCTGCACGTGGACGCCGCCACCATCCTCATGGTCACCGACCCGGCCCGCTTCGACGTGATCGTCACGGACAACCTGTTCGGCGACATCCTCACGGACCTGGCCGCGGCGATCGGCGGGGGCATCGGCCTGGCCGCCTCCGGCAACATCAACGTCTCCGGCACAGCGCCGTCCATGTTCGAGCCGGTCCACGGCTCGGCCCCGGACATCGCCGGCCAGGGCGTCGCGGACCCGACCGCCGCGACCCTCTCCGCCGCCATGCTCCTGGAGCACCTCGGCCGCGGCGCCGCCGCCGACCGGATCCACCGCGCCGTCTGGGCCCACCTCGCCGAGCGCACCGCGGGGGAGAAGGTCTCGACCGAGGCGGTCGGCCGGGACATCGCCGCCCGCCTCTGACGCGCACCGGCGCACAGAGCACGAGCACACGGCCCGTCCGCCCGTGCTCTCGGCCCGTCCGCCCGCGCTCTCGGCGCGTCCGGAATGTGAGCACCGCCACCGACGGGCCTATCATCAAGGGCAGGGCCTGGCCCGCCTCCCGCCGCCGCCTCCGCCGTGGTAGGGAAGGCGCGCCGTGCAGGCCGCCGCAGAATCTGCACGTCAGGAGTGAGCACACCGTGTCCGAGACCACCTTCCGCCGCATCGAGCATCCGTCCCCGCGCACCGAGGCCGAGCGCGAGCAGATCCTCGCCGCCCCCGGCTTCGGACAGGACTTCACGGACCACATGGTCTCCATCGACTGGACGAACGACGACCAGGGCGGGTCCTGGCACGACGCCCGCGTGGAGCCCTACGGCCCCATCCAGATGTCCCCGGCCGCGGCGGTGCTGCACTACGCCCAGGAGATTTTCGAGGGCTTGAAGGCCTACAGGCACGCGGACGGCTCGATCTGGACGTTCCGCCCGCAGGCCAACGCCGCTCGCCTGAACCGCTCGGCCGCCCGCCTGGCCCTGCCCCAGCTGCCGGAGGAGCTGTTCCTGGAGTCCATCCGCCAGCTCGTCTCCACGGACGCCGCCTGGGTTCCCGGCGGCGACGGCGAGGCGCTCTACCTGCGCCCGTTCATGTACGCCTCCGAGGCGTTCCTGGGCGTCCGCTCCGCCAACGAGGTGTCCTACAAGGTGATCGCCTCCCCGGCCGGCAACTACTTCGGCGGCGAGCTCAAGCCGGTGACGATCTGGGTCTCCCGCGCCTACGCCCGCGCCGCCGCCGGCGGCACCGGCTCGGCCAAGTGCGGCGGCAACTACGCCGGCTCGCTGGTCGCCCAGCAGGAGGCCGCGGAGCACGGCGCCGACCAGGTGCTGTTCCTGGACCGCACCCATGACAACTCCGTCGAGGAGCTCGGCGGCATGAACGTGTTCTTCGTCTACAAGGACGGCCGCCTGGTCACCCCGGAGCTGACCGGCACCATCCTCGAGGGGGTCACCCGCTCCTCCATCCTGCAGCTCGGCCGGGATATGGGCCTGACGGTCCAGGAACGCCGCATCACCGTGGACGAGTGGGACCAGGGCGTGTCCTCAGGCGAGATCACCGAGGTCTTCGCCTGCGGCACCGCCGCCGTGGTCACCCCGATCGGCCGCCTGCTGGACGGGGACAAGGTCATCGAGTCCGCCGGGGGCACCGACGTGACCCTGAAGATCCGCGAGACCCTGCTCGGCATCCAGACCGGCACGGTTGAGGACACCCACGGCTGGATGCACCGCCTCGTCTGACCCCATCCCACGAACGGAGCCCCCCGTGAGCTCGCACCGCTCCTCCGCGCCCGCCGAGGGCGCCCCACGCCCGGCCACGGCGCCGGATGACCTCCCGCCCACCGAGGCCGCCGGCCGGCCCCGCTAGACGCCCGTGAAGATCGCCGTCTGGGTGGCCGTCGCGCTGCTCGGCGGCGTCGCCTGGACCATGCTCGCCCTGCACCGCGGCGAGACGATCAACGCGATCTGGTTCGTGTTCGCGGCCGTGGCCGCGTTCGCGATCGGCTACCGCTTCTACTCGAAGTACGTCGAGCGCATGATCGTCCACCCGGACGACACCCGCGCCACCCCGGCCGAGTACCGGGCCGACGGCCGGGACTACGTGGCCACCGACCGCCGCGTGCTCTACGGCCACCACTTCGCGGCCATCGCCGGCGCCGGCCCGCTCGTGGGCCCCGTGCTCGCCGCGCAGATGGGGTATATGCCCGGCACCATATCTGGATCATCGTCGGCGTGATCCTGGCCGGCGCGGTCCAGGACTACCTCGTCCTGTTCTTCTCGATGCGCCGCGGCGGCCGCTCGCTGGACCAGATGGCCCGGGACGAGCTGGGCCGCGTCGGGGGCACCGCCGCGATCATCGCGACCCTGCTGATCATGGTGATCATCACGGCCATCCTGGCGCTCGTGGTGGTCAACGCCCTGGGCGAGTCCCCGTGGGGCGTGTTCTCCGTGGCCATGACTATCCCGATCGCGCTCTTCATGGGCGCCTACCTGCGCTGGATCCGCCCGGGCCGCATCACCGAGATCTCCGTGATCGGGTTCGTCCTGCTCCTGGCGGCCATCATCGGCGGCGGCTGGGTCGCCGGGACCGAGTGGGGCGCGGCCCTGTTCACCCTGGACCGCACCACGATCGCCTGGGCCGTGATCATCTACGGATTCGTCGCCGCCGTGCTGCCCGTGTGGCTGCTGCTCGCGCCGCGCGACTACCTGTCCACCTTCATGAAGATCGGCGTGATCGCCGGTCTCGCGCTGGCCATCGTCGTCGTGCAGCCGCGCATCGGCGCCCCCGCGTTCTCCGAGTTCGCCTCGGGCCAGACCGGCCCGGTGTGGCCCGGTTCGCTGTTCCCGTTCCTGTTCGTCACCATCGCGTGCGGTGCGCGCTCCGGCTTCCACGCGCTGATCGCCTCGGGCACGACGCCCAAGATGGTCGAGAAGGAACGGCAGACCCGCTTCATCGGCTACGGCGGCATGCTCACGGAGGCCTTCGTGGCCATCATGGCGCTCGTGGCCGCCGTCGCACTCGACCGCGGCATCTACTTCGCCATGAACTCCCCGGCCGCCCTCACCGGCGGCACCCCGGAGACCGCCGTCGACTTCGTCATGGGCCTCGGCCAGGCCGGGGTGAACCTTGCCCCCGGGGACCTGACCCACCTGGCCGACCTCGTGGGCGAGGAGACCGTGGTCTCCCGCACCGGCGGCGCCCCCACCCTCGCGGTCGGCCTGGCGCACATCATGTGCCAGCTCGTGGGCGGCGACGGGCTCATGGGCTTCTGGTACCACTTCGCGATCATGTTCGAGGCGCTGTTCATCCTCACCGCCGTCGACGCCGGCACGCGCGTGGCCCGCTTCATGCTCCAGGACTCCCTGGGCAACGTGGTCCCCCGCTTCAAGGACACCTCGTGGCGCGTGGGCGCGTGGGTCTGCACGGCCATCATGGTGGCCGCGTGGGGCGCCGTGCTGATCATGGGCGTCACCGATCCGCTGGGCGGCATCAACACGCTGTTCCCGCTGTTCGGCATCGCCAATCAGCTGCTGGCCTCGATCGCGCTCGCCGTGGTCCTGGCGATCGTGGCCAAGCGGCGGCACTTCCGCGGCCTGTGGATCGTCGCCCTGCCGTTGGCGTTCATCACCGTGGTCACCACCGTGGCGTCGTTCCAGAAGATCTTCTCCTCCATCCCGGCGGTGGGCTACTGGGCGCAGCATCGCGCGTTCCAGGATGCCCTGGCGGCGGGGAAGACGAGCTTCGGCGCCGCGAAGTCCGTGCCGGCCATGGAGGCCGTGGTCCGGAATACGGCCATCCAGGGCACGCTCTCCGTCGTCTTCCTGGTGCTGGCGCTGATCGTCATCACGACGTCGATGCTCGCCACGGTGCGCGCCTTCCGCGGCACCGAGGTCATCGACCACCAAAACCCGTACGTGCCCTCGCAGCGCTTCGCCCCGGCCGGGCTGTTCGCCACGGCCGAGGAGAAGGAGCTGCAGCGGCAGTGGGACGCCCTGCCGGCGGACCGGCAGCCGGTGCGGAGTCACTGACGTGGCCGATCCGCGCGTGACGCCGGCCGGGCCCTCCACCGCGGAGGGCCCGGCCGGCCCGTCTCGGCCCGGGGTGTGGGCCCGGGCGCGCTGGTGGGTCCGCCAGCTCTCCGGCGAGGGGAAGTACGACGCGTACGTGGCCCACCACCGGGCGCACCACCCGGAGCGCGCGCCGATGACCGAGCGGGAGTTCTGGCGGGCCGAGTACGCCCGCCAGGAGGAGAATCCGGGCAGCCGCTGCTGCTGAGGGCTGATCCCTGGACGGCACGCCGGCCCGTCACCCACACGCGTGGGTGACGGGCCGGCGTCGTCCCGAGGGTGACGGCTCAGTCGGTGCGCGCGCCGAGGACGTGGGCCAGGATCCCCTGCTGTGCGGCGAGGGGATGGGCGCCGGCGCGTTCGGCGCCCTCAGGCGTCTGGGGGAAGAACACGGCCAGCCCCGTGCCGGGACCGCTGCCGAGCAGACGGGTGGACTCCGCGCCCTGCTCCTGCGCGAAGGCGGCGAGCGCCGTCACGTCCCGCCCCTGCAGGGCCTCGGGGCCGAACTGGAGCCAGGCCGGCACGGGGGAGCCCAGCCAGAAGGGGTGGACGACCGTGGGGTCCCCTCCTGCGATCTGCTGCCCTGCGGCCCAGCGCACCCCATGGCGGTGCAGCTGCAGGGACACGGCCTCCGGCCGTTCGCCGTCCAGGGTCGCGTCCCTCTCCACCCAGGCCCGGACATGCTCCACGACGCCGTTCCGGGGCCGCTGGATCTCGAGCATGGCGGCCAGGCGACGATCGCCGCCCTGGTTCCCGGTGAGCGGCCCTGCCACGTGCAGCAGGACGTCGTGGGGCTCCCCGCGCGAAAACCGCCGGGTGATCGACTTCGCGTCCCACGGCTCGGTGACGGGCTCCTGCATGCCCCAGCCGAGCGGCACGTCGCCGGTGAGCGCCGCCGTCAGCGCTTCGGTGAGCCCGCCGACCTGCGTCCGCGGTCGGCGGGGGTACAGGGACTCCGCCTGCACCAGGAGCCCACCCCGGTCCTGCGCCGCGCCCTCGCGCAACCAGCCGGGGTGGGGGTCGTCGAGGACCTCCGCGGACCCGTCGTCGCCCAGGTGGACGCTGTGGCCGGAACGGCCCAGGTAGTGGGTGCCGTCGTCGGTTTCGACGAGCCACAGCCCGCCCAGGCGGTCCAGGACGTGGAGAAGGCCGCGGGAGAGCGCGCTCGTGGGCGGCGTGATCACCAGCAGGCCCAGGCCGTCCCGGGCGGCCTGGTGCATCACCTTGCTGAACCAGTTCCCGTGGCGCACCACGGGGGCCTCGGAGAACACGGCCAGGCGCTGCCCGACGACTACGGTGTGCGTGGTGGCGAGGTTCATGCCCACTCCCTGCGCTGCTCGGGGCCGGTCTCGCCCAGATGGGTGAAGCGGCCGTCGTGGTCGATGCACGTCCCCTGCCCCAGATGCGCCACCGACCGGCAGAAGCGGGCGGCGAGGGACTCCGCGCGGGCCGACGGCTGGATGACGTGCACCTCGTTCCAGTACGTCTCGGGATCGGCCGGGAGACCGGAGAAGTCGAACCCGGCCTCGTGGCCGAAGACGCGGCGCACCTCACCGGAGACGCGCACCCGCAGGGGGACGTCCACGGTGAAGAGCTCCTCCCGGCCGGTCGGGTCGGCGACGCGCCAGCACTCGGCGGCGTCGTCCACGGTGAGGACCAGCTCCGGGTCGAGGTCGGCCGCAGCCCAGGCCCAGGCGGCGGGCTCCGGCGGCTGCAGGGTGATGATCGTGAAGCGGTGGGACACGGGTCAGCTCCTCGGATCAGTCGGGGTCTCGGACGGCGGGGGGGAGAAGGGGGTCTGGACGGTCTCCCAGCCGCGCCCGCCTGCGGTGTACAGCCCCCGGCCCGGCGGCTGGCGCTGGGCCCGGCGTCCGTCGATCAGCGCGCCCTCGCTGCGGGGGCCGTCCATGAGCAGCACGCCGGCGCCGGACTCCCGCACGGCCGCCGTGAACGGCTCGTGCAGGCCGCGCGCGGCACCGGTGACACGGCGAGCCATCACCACATGCAGGCCGATCTCGCTCGCCATGGGCACGTAGGGCGTCAGCGGGGCCAACGGGCTGCCGCCGCCCGCGGTGAGCACGTCGTAGTCGTCCAGGACGACGACGATCTGCGGTGACGGGGGAGGACCGGGCGTCGCGGTGGCGTCCTGAGGAACACGGGTCTTCAGCTCCTCCGCGATCGACGCGGACAGCCGCTGGCCGAGAAGGCTCGAGCGGGCGTGGCCGCCCAGGAAGTCGTCCGGGACCACGCCGTCGAACTCCTGGCGCGGATCGTAGAGGGCGATCACCAGGTCCTCCGGCGTGGAGTTCGCCACCAGGCTCCGGCAGACGTGCCGCAGCAGCGACGAGCGGCCGGACGCCTGATCGCCCAGGACCAGCAGGTGCCGATCCCGTCCGAAGAGGTCCACCGTGCGCGTCGTGAAGTCCTTCTCCGTCCGGCCCAGGGCGAACCGGCCGGGCTCGTGCACCGGCGCCAGCTCCCCGGGGTGGAGCAGCCCGGGCAGGACGCGCACGGGCGGCACCATGGAGCCGTCGGCGGAGGCCGCCACGGCGCGGACGGTCTCCGTCAGCGCGGCGGTGGCGGACGCGGCGTCGACGGCGCCGTCCACGCGCGGCAACGCCAGGTGGCCCACGAGGCCGTCCGGGGTGAGCGCACGGCCGGGCCGTCCGACGGGCAGGGACTCGCCCTTGCGCTTGCCGTGGGAGGACTCGGCGGGCTCGCCCAGCCGGAACTCGATCCGATGGCTGAAGAACGCCTGCTGCGAGATCCGGACCTCGTTCCACCGGGTGGCGGTGGCCACCACGTGCACGCCGTAGCCGGAGCCGCGCGCCAGGATGTCCTGGACGTCGGCGGCCAGGGGCTCGAACTCGTCGGCGAGCTGGCCGTAGCCGTCCACGAGCAGCACGACGTCGGCCACCGGCAGCTCCGGCAGGTCGCCGGCCGCGTGGGCCGTGCGCATGGCCTGCAGCGAGTCCAGGCCGTGGCGCTCGAACACGTCCTCCCGCTCGGCGAGCATCGCGTGGACCTCCTCCACGGTGCGTCGCACCCGCTCGCGCTCGGTGCGGATGCCGACGCCGCCCACGTGCGGCAGCTCCAGCAGGGGCCGGAGGCCGGAGCCGAGCAGGTCGATCCCGTACAGGGCGAGCTCGCGGGGCGAGTGGGTCAGGGCGGCGGAGAGCGCCAGGGTGCGCAAGGCGGTCGACTTCCCGGTCTGCGGTCCGCCCACGAAGACGGCGTTGCCGCTGCCGGCTGCCAGGTCCAGGGACCACGGGCCCTGCCACTGGCGGGACGGGTCGTCCACCATGCCCAGGGGGATGCGCAGGCCGCCACCTTGGGGGAGGACGGGGCCCTCCGTGGTGATCTGCGGGGGACCGGTGACGGCGTCCAGGGGGAGCGCGTCCGGCAGCGGGGGCAGCCAGATCGGCTCGGTGGCGCGCTCGTGGGTGCGCAGCACGTCCACCAGGTGGCTCATCACCGTGGTGCCGGTGGTCCGGACCGCCGGGACGGGGGCCGACTCGGAGCGCCGGCGCCGCTCGTCCGCGCGGGCCGCCACGAGCTCCCGCTGCTCCTGCTGGGAGAACGGCCGCACCACGGGGTCGAACCGCTGCTCCGCCAGCGGCGCCGCGAGTTCGTCCTCGAACAGCGCGGACAGCGGGCCGGAGACGTAGCCGGCCTTGAAGCGGTCGTACACGGACGTGTCCACCTTGAGGTAGCCGTAGCCGGGCACGGCGGGCAGGTGGAAGGCGTCCGGGGTGTCCAGCACGGTCCGGGACTCGGCCTCGGAGAGCGTGCGCAGGCCGAGCCGGTAGGACAGGTAGGTGTCCAGGCCGCGCAGCTTGCCGCCCTCGATGCGCTGGGAGGAGAGCAGCAGGTGCACGCCGATCGACCGGCCGATGCGGCCGATGGACAGGAACAGGTCGATGAAGTCCGGCTGCGCGGTGAGCAGCTCGCCGAACTCGTCGATGATGACCAGCAGGTGCGGCAGCGGCTCCCAGTCCTCGCCGCGGGCCGCGGCCTCTCTCCGGTGCAGCTCGTAGTCGGTGACGTTGGAGATGTTGCCGGCCCGCTGGAGGACCTCCTGCCGGCGGCGGATCTCCCCGGCCAGGGACTCGTGCACACGCGTGATCAGGGACGTCTCGTCGGACAGGTTCGTGATGATGCCGGAGACGTGCGGGACCCCCTCGAACGGCGCAAACGTGGCGCCGCCCTTGAAGTCCACCAGCACCATGTTCAGCCGCTCCGGCGGGTGCGTGACGAGCAGCGCCAGCACCAGGGTGCGCAGCAGCTCGGACTTGCCGGAGCCGGTGGCGCCCACGCAGAGCCCGTGCGGCCCCATGCCCAGCTGGGCGGACTCCTTGAGGTCCAGGAGGACCGGTGCGCCGTCGTCGTCCACGCCGAGCGGCACGCGGAGGAACTCCTGGTCCGCCCGGTCCCGCCAGTTCTCGCGGATCTCCGCGGGGCTGAGCTCGTGCAGGCCCAGCAGGTCCGTGTAGCGGTTCGTGGACACGGACTCCTCGTGCTCCAGGGAGTCGGGGGACAGCCGCAGGGGCGCGAGACGGCGGGCGACGGCGGCCGCCTGCGCCGCGGAGACGGGGTCCACGTCCACGGGCACGCGCCAGGCCTGGCCGCGGCGGGTCTGCGGCTCGGCATCCAGCCGCCAGCCGCCGGTCTGCTCGGCGGGGCGGAGGGTGAGCCGCAGCGCGATCCGGTCCGGCTCCTCCACCTGGTCCGTGAGGAAGCGCAGGACGGTGACCCCGAGGTCGGCCACGGAGGCCGTGACGTCGGGGGAGGGGACGGCCGTCACGGGGCCGGCGTCGGTCAGGTCCAGCACGAGCAGCCGCGGCAGGAGCATGCGTGGGTCCTGCGAGGCGCCCGTCGCGTTCTTGCGGGCCTCGGCCACGAGCCGGGCGCGGCGGGTCAGCTCGGCGCGCAGGTCCGCGGTGAGCTCGGCGCGGGTGTGGAACACGCGGCGCAGCGGGCCGACGGCGGTGGGCCGGGTCTGGTCCGCCAGGTGCGGCAGCTGCACGGCCCACTCCCAGGCGGCGACGTCGCCCTCGGGCACCACGAGCGCGAGGTAGAGGTCCTCGGGGGAGTGGGCGACGGCGGCACGGGCCAGGATCCCGCGGGCCAGCTCGGCGCGGGCCTCGGCGGGCCCGAGCACGGACACCTCGCCGAGGGAGTCGAGGGCGAAGGCGGCGGGCAGCCGGGTGCACACCGAGTAGCGCTCGCGGACGGCCTCTGCCTCCTGCGTGAGGAAGTGGTCCGGCGGGTCGGTGGCGCTGGTCTCGGTCTGCACGGTGATGTCCCGGACGGGCAGATCTCCGATGCCGAGCCGCAGGAGCAGGGTGTCGGGGTCGTCGCGGCGGCGCTCCCAGAGGCGGTGGGGGTTCTCCACGAGGGTGCCGAGCAGGTCCACGTCGGGGTCGATGCGGCGGGCCTCGGCGCGGAGCCGTGAGTCCTCGGCCTTGAACCGCCGCCGCAGGTCGTCGAGGTGGTCCAGGTACGCCTCGCGCTTGAGCTGGCGCTCCCGGCGGTTCTTGCCGCGCTGGGAGAAGAGCAGCACCACGGAGGCCAGGACGGTCACGATCATCATGAGGGCGCCGACGGCGGCCAGCGGGGAGCCGCGGAAGAGCATCATGACCGTCATGGAGGCGGCCGCGCCGAGCAGCGGGACCAGCATGATCAGGTTGACCCTGCCCTCGGACTGGTCCAGGACGGGGGCGCCCTCGATCACGTGCTCGGAGCGCAGCTGCGCCGGCGCCACGGTGCGCGCCGGACGGTGGACGATCCGCGTGCTCATGCGGTGGCCTCCGCGGCGGGCAGCCCGCGGGCCAGGGTGAGGGCCACCGCGGCCGTGTGCATCACCTCGAGGCGGCGCTCGTCCTCGAGCACCGCCTCCGGCCGGGGTCCCCGACGCAGGACGCGCGAGTGGCCCACGGCCGTCCAGGCGAGGGCCCGCTCGGCGACGCTGCGGGTGAGGCCCGCGTGCCAGGGCGCTCCCACGCGGTCGCGCCCATTGGCCACGGCGAGGACGGGCGTCCGGGGGTACGCCTCGCGCAGGTCCGCGGCGTACTCGAAGACGGCGCGCACCGAGGCGCGGTCCTGGCGGCCCACCACCACGAGGGCGTGGGCCGTGGACACGGCGGCGCGGGTGCGGGGGTCGGTGTGTCCGGCCGGGCACTCGACCAGGGTGACGGCGCTGTGCCGGGAGACCTCGGCGAGCAGCTGGACCACGTCCTCGGCGTCGAGCGCCGGCTCGGGCGGGGCGGTGTGCACGTCCACGTGGCCGGTGTCCGGGTCCGCCAGGATCCGCAGGAAGTCCAGGCGGGTCTCGGGCCGCTGGTCCCGCAGGGCGGCCCACGCGGTGCGCGGGGTGGGGGCGGGGTCCGGCGTCGTCCCGGCCTGGCCGGAGGCGTGGTCGGCAAGGTCGAGGCGCGCCACCACGTCCGAGCGGAAGGCCCGCAGCTCCCGGGCCATGGCGGCGACCAGGGCGGAGCGGCCCACGCCGCCGGCGGGGGAGAGCACGGCGATGCGCCGGCCGGTGGCCACCGGCTGCTGGAGCGTGATGGCGGCGGAGGCCCACCGGTCCGGCAGCGTGTCCGCGGCGAGGACCCGGGCGGCAGCCCGGATCGCCCGCTCACCGGAGGCGGCCGCGCGTTCGCCGCGGAGCGCGGGCGGTCCGTCCTGGGCGGCGACCGCCTCGTCCAGGGCGGAGGTCAGCTCTCCGGTGCGGCGTGTGCTGCTCATGCGGACTCCTGGCTGCTCGGGACCGTCGGCGGGCTCGGGGCGGGTCATGACTGGAAGGTGGTCAACAGGGTCCCGTAGAGGCCGAACGCGCCGACCACCACGGGGATCACGGCGAGGGCGGCCACGGACTCCGCGCGGTCCCCGAGGATGCGGAGCCGGGCGGCCACGTGGGCGGCGGGGCGCAGCCAAGGGGCGGCCAGCAGGGCCACGGCGGTGAGCAGCAGGACACCGGCCGCGGCGGCGAGCATCCAGCTCTGCCCGACGAGTCGCCCCAGCGTGACCAGGGTGACGGCCCAGAGGAGGAGGGCGGCGAGGCCGAGCAGGATCCGCTGGAGCGTCAGCGGGAAGTGGCGGACCCGCAGCGCCACGACGGCCGTCCACAGGGTCAGGGTCGCGAGTGTCCAGCCGTCGGCGACGCCGGAGCGCAGCACGACGACGCCGGCGGCGCCCAGGGACAGGGCCAGGCACAGGAGCGAGGCGGTGAGGCTGCGGTGGGCGAGGGTGAGGACGCGGAGCACGTCCGCGCGGCGCAGGGTGCCGGAGCCCTGGAGGTTCCGGTCCATGGAGTCCAGCCCGGACAGGCCCACGGCCCAGCGTGGCAGGGCGCCCAGCAGCACGAGGGTGACGGAGCCGGCCACCAGCGCGGCCAGGTGCGGTGCGGGGGCGAGCCACCAGCACAGGGCCCAGCAGCCGGCGAGCAGTGCGGCGGTCAGGAGCACGGCGACGGCGGCCCGGGGCATCCGCGTGCTGACGGTGACGGCCACCAGGGTGAGCACGAGGGCCGCGGCCAGGGAAAGGACGGCCGTCAGCGGCGCGGGCGGGGCGGTCAGGAGGGCGAGCCCGAAGGCCAGCAGCGGGACGGGTGCCAGGGCGGGGGCCACGTCTCCGCGGTCCCACGGGCGCCACGCGACGGCGGCGCAGGCGAGCAGCCCGAGGGCACCGGCGGCGGGGAGCGCGGCGGCCGGGGTGTGGGAGGCCAGGAGGGCCAGGGCCCCGAGCAGGGCCAGAGCCCCCACGACCACGGCGGCCACCACGTGCACGCGCCGGTCGGACCAGCGGCGCACGGCGGGCATGAGGTCCTCGCCGGCGTCGGCGACGTCGTAGACGATCGGCTCTGGCAGCGCCTCCTCGACGGTGGTGAGCAGCAGCCATTCGCCGTCCGCCACGTGCTGGTCCCGCAGGGAGGCCTGCGGGGAGAGGGCGGGGCCGCCGATCCGGTTGAGCACGGTGCGCGCGCCGTCCGGCACGGCGCCGGACAGGCCCGTGAGCTCGGTGATCCGCGGCATCAGGGCGGCGAGCGGCTGGTCGCCCGGCAGGAGCAGCTCCACGCTGCGGTCCTGTGCGGTGACGGTCACGCGGGTCAGCGCCAGGGCCATGCGGGTGCTCCTCGGAAGTCTGTGCGGTCGGTGATCAGGACGACGGCGACGGCGCCCTGGCGCAGCTGCTCGCGGCGCTGGTTCTGCTGCTCCACGAGGTTCACGATGAAGGACGTGGCGACGCAGCCGGCGGCGATCAGGGCGGCGAGGAACAGGCCGATGACGAGCGGCCGGATGGTCCGGGGCCAGCGGCGTCGCCACCGGTCGGGGCCCGTCCCCGGCGGGCCGATACTCAGGGTACCGGTCCGGGTGGACGTCGTACGGCTGTGCGACGCGTGGGCGCCGACCAGAACGGCGGAAGTGTCGGTCTGAGACGCCGGGCGTCGGCGGGGGTTGGCACACAGGGAGGCCCAGGCCTATCGTCACTCTCGGCGCGACGTCGGGGGACCGTCTCGGACATCGTGTGCAGACCAGTCAATCGACACAACGGGAACGACATGGGAGCCACCACGCTCACCACCCTCACGCAGTCCACCGGCGCGTCCTCGGACGACCTGACCTCGCTGGTGCGTCAGCTCGTGGACGCCGCCGCTCCGCTGGAGGGCAAGTTCAATGGTGCGGGCCGCGCCCGCTTCGACCAGTTCAAGGCCCGGGTGGACGAGGTCACCAACGACCTCAACGGCGCGCTCGCGGCCATCAACCAGGGCCAGTCTGAGATGGACACCGCCGTGCAGACCGGCGACCAGGAGACCTCGGACAACGCCGCCGCCGCGGAAGGCCGCTCCAACTTCGACTCGGCCCGCTTCTCCTCCAGCCGCTGACCCGCGGCCGCAGGTATCACCGGACCACTTCAGATCTCGACGCCGGCCCCGCACGGGCGGGGACCGGCCGCACAGCACAGAGGAGAACAGACATGACCACCGATCGCATCGGATTCGACACCGACGTCTCCCAGTCCGTCCAGGGCGACATCGCCGGCATCGTGGGCCGCCTCGAGGCGCTCATGGGCCAGCGCGACGCGGACGTGGCCCAGGCCATGGCCGACTTCCAGATGGACGGCGCCTCGGACGAGTACGCGCACGTGGAGACCCGGTGGAAGAACGCCTCCAACGAGGTGCGCTCCATCATCGACCTCGTGAAGACCACCCTGTCGGAGAACGACCAGACGGCCTTCACCACGCAGTCCAAGACGCGCACGGCCATCACCAACATCGGCTGACCAGGCGGGCATCGCCCGACGCGGCGGGCACCGGGGGCGCGGCACGTGCCCGGCCTCGGTGCCCGCCGTTGTCGGGGACGTGAGACGGGGAGAGGACGCAGACCATGCGGTATTCGGTGGACGTGCCGGCGAGCGCGCAGGTGGTGAAGGACGTGGCCCTGCAGTGCAGCGGCTTCGAGGGAGAGATCTCCGGGCTCACCACCGCGGCGGAGAGCGCCGCGCAGGCCTCGCAGTCGGCCCTGGTGGGCCAGGCGCTGGTGGGGTTCTTCGAGGAGAGCGTCTCGGGGAACCTGGAGTCGGCGGTCTCGCTGGTGTCCAAGGCCGTGGAGGAGACGAACAACGCCCTGACGTACATCGTGCAGGGGGACGAGGACATGGCCGCCACGGCGGTGTCCTCGCTGGAGACGACGGAGAGCGCGACGGCGACCACCACCTCCTGGGGTGGCGGCCGGGGGCCGCGGGCCGTGTGAGGCCCACGCAGGACTGACGGGATCGGACGGGGCAGGAGCAGAGCATCATGGACATCGGCATCAACTGGGGGGCGTTCCCGCCGCTGGCGGACGCCGCGGGCCTGGAGACGGCGGCGGACTCGCTGCGCACGCACGCGCGGGGGTTCGCGCAGATCATCTGGGACAACCGGGACACCTGGAAGGGGCTCGGGGCGACCTTCGAGTCCCCCGACGCCGGGACGCTGCTGGCGGTGCTGAACCCGAACGAGCCGCGGGCGGACGACGTGTTCACGGACACGAACAAGGCCGCGGACGCCCTGGACGAGTTCGCGGCCACGGAGCGGGGGCTGGCCACGGAGAAGGACGCCCTGCACGGGCAGTACCAGAGCCTGCTCAACGAGATCGGCGACAACGCGGAGTGGGTCAAGGACGAGGACCTGGTCAAGCGCCAGCAGGGGATCGTCGACTCGATGAACGACATCATCTCCCGCCACCAGTCGGCGGAGATGACGTGCGCGAATGCGATCAACGCGCTGTACGGGGGCACGCGGTATGTCCAGGCTTCGGCGGACGGTTCGGTGCCGGAGGGTGCGCAGGCGTATGGGATGAGCCGGGAGCAGTTGAACTCGGCTTCGGGTGCGGGGGAGACGCCGTGGGCGAAGCCGGCGGAGTGGGACAAGCCGTGGTACCGGGATGTGGTGGACGGGGTCGTGGATTTCGGTTCCGGTGTGTGGGAGTCGCTCAAGGGCACGGTGACGGGTCTGGTGGCTCTGGTGAATCCGTTCGATTGGGAGACGTTCTCGGCGACGTGGTCGGGGATCGGGACGTTGGCCACGGATCTGGCGGTCACGGCGACGCCGGTGGGTGCGTTCGTCTCGGATGAGCGGCGTGCGGAGTCGGGGGATCGGTTGGTCGCGACGGCGAAGGCGGTTGCGAATGTGGAGATGTGGAAGGAGAATCCGGCGAAGGCGGCGGGCATGCTGACCGGTGATCTGGCGACCGTGTTCCTGCCGGGTGGGGCGGTGGCCAAGGGTGTGACGACGGCGGCGAAGTCGGGCAAGGCGGTCTCGCTGGCGGGGAAGGCGGGCAAGTTCGCCACGAAGTTCGGGGTGCCTGCGGCGAAGGCGGACAAGTTCGCGCTGAGCACGGTGAAGGGCCTGAACTCGACGGCGATGCGGATCGACGACATGAGTCAGAGTGTGAGCCGGTTGAAGTATGAGGCGAAGCTGAAGGCGATGGACCTGGTGCCGGATCGGATGGCGGCGGGGCTGACCCGGGCGCGGGCGTCGGTGGAGCCGTTGACGGTGAAGGGCATCGTGGGCGCACCGCAGTCGAGGGCTGTGAAGGAGGCGTCGCTGGAGGAGGGGTTCACGGTGAAGGCGATCGTGGACGCTCCGCAGTCGGAGGCGGCACGGGTGCAGAGTCGCGTGGAGGCCGGTGTGGTTTCTGAGCGGGTGCCGGCGATGGCTGGTGGTGGGGGTTCTGCCGGTGGTGGTGCGGGTGTGGTGGATTCGGCCGCTGGGCCCGGGGGGACGCGTTCGGGTGGTGGCTCCGCGGATGTGGGGTCCGGCTCCGGTGGTGGTCCGGGTGGGTCGGGTTCCGGTGGTGTGGGGGACGGGATGCCGGATGTTCCGGAGCCGAGGGACCGGCCGGCGGGGCAGTGGCCGGATGTTGTGGAGGATGCGTCGAAGGCGCAGCGGGTGGAACGGATCGATGGGTATCTGGATTCGTCGCAGACGCCGCGGGGCACGGGCGTGACCGGTGCGGATGAGTACACGACGCGGATGGGTCGGGGTGTGTATGAGCGTGTGGATCCGGATTCCACGGCGGTGACCCGTGAAGTCGAGCTGCAGGTGCGGGCCAAGTGGGATGATGCCTCGATCGAGGATGCGGTCCGCAAGGAGCGGTACCTGGAACAGGACCTGGTGGACAACGGGGGCCGCAAGACGTTCGTGACCGGCACGGACCGGGAGATCACGCGCCGCGAAGTCATCAGTGATTACGACAGAGCGATGAGTCTGGACATGCCGGACGCGGTGCGGGAGAACATCCTTGGCAGGCAGGACGAGCTCGCGTCGACCCTGCGGGCTCAGGGCAAGTCGGAGGAGTTCATTCAGGAGTCACTCCAGTCGCAGCGGGACGTGATTCTCCGGGACGAGCTCTCGAAGTACGATCTGGACCACAAGGTGGACCTGCAACTCGGTGGCAAGGACGATCTCGACAATATGAACTGGTTGCGCAAGGATGTGAATCGGAGTTTCGGTTCGCAGTTGAAGTGGCGGAGCAAGATCCTGGGTGTGACGGATTTCTTTGACGAAACTCAGGGTGTTGAGTTCTCCGCTCTCTCCATCGGTAGAGTGAGGTGACTGAATGAGGATAGCGCGCGAGGATGGCGGTCCCGATCCCACGCTAATGAAAAAGGTCAAGTCCGCCTGGAGTGAAGTCAGAAGAGGTGTCGACCGCGACGCGCCTCCCCTAGTCCTCAAGTTCATTGGCAAGGATGCGGGCAAGCGTCTGATGTCACACCCGTTGGAATCCTGGCACCAGGCGGTGGTGTATGCGCTATCTGGGCAGAGGGACGCGCTGATCTGCGTGATGCAAGGTGCAGCGTTGCGAGTGGCAGCCTCCTATCCTCATTCGACGAGGTACTTATTTCAGGGGGCTCAGATTTACCGCTGGTGTGCCCTTCGTGTAGGATTGATTGCATGGGGGGAGGTCTGGGATGTACCCGTTTCCGGCAGTCAGAAGAGTACGAGCAACCCATTCTTGCTCGGTGATAAGGATCTCGAGAAGTATCTGAACCCCGAGATTGATTCTCGCTTTTTCCGTGATTATGGAACGCTTCAGTCAAAAAGTGGTTGGCGGTCTTCTCCTGAAGGTGAGGTCTCCGGACTCAATCGGCTGATCGAAGCGCTTGAGCGTGCAGTCATTGGGTTGCGGGATTCCCATGTGAATGACGTGGGCCTGTCGGAGGAGCGTTTGCTGGAGTTGATTGATTTCTACTCTCGGATGATTCGAATGTGGATGGGGTTGCCGCAGGAACAGCCGGCACCGGAGCCGGACTTCAGCGTGGAGCTTCCGCCGGAGTTTCAGGGGTTCGGTCCGCAGGTGCGGTAAAAGTGCAGGCGGGGGCTGGCGTCGTCGTCCTGGTGGGTGGCTCCGTTATAAGCATCTTGCAGATGTCGGTTCAGGCGTTGGACGAGCTGTGTGATGCGTATCTGGATTCGTTGCAGACGCCGCGGGGTCCGGGGCAGACGGGTGTGGATGAGTATGCGACGCGGCTGGGTCGGGGTGTGTATGAGCGCGTGGATCCGGACTCGACAGCGGTGACGCGTGAGGTCGAGCTGCAGGTGCGGGCCAAGTGGGATGATGCCTCGATCGAGGATGCGGTTCGCAAGGAGCGGTATCTGGAGCAGGATCTGGTGGACCACGGGGGCCGCGAGACGTTTGTGGCTGGCGCGGACCGGGACATCACCCGTCGGGACGTGATCAGTGATTACGACAGGGCGATGAGTCTGGAGATGCCGGACGCGGTGCGGGAGAACATCCTGACCAAGCAGGACGAGCTCGCGTCGACCCTGCGTTTGCAGGGCAAGTCGGAGGAGTTCATTCAGGAGTCACTCCAGTCGCAGCGGGACGTGATTCTCCGGGACGAGCTCTCGAAGTACGATCTGGATCACATGGTGGACCTGCAACTCGGTGGCGAAGATGACATCTCCAATATGAACTGGTTGCGGAAGGACGTGAATCGGAGCTTTGGTTCGCAGTTGAAGTGGCGGAGCAAGATCTTGGGTGTCACGGGCGAGTATGCAAAGACTGTCGGTTTGGAGTTTCACAAGGTGTCGATCGGGAATGTGAGGTGAGTGGTCGATGGCCGAGCAGAGTAAGCCTTTGGACCCGGTGCTGCTGAAGAAGGCGGAAGGTGTTTGGAAGCAGGTTGGGGGTTCGATCGCTTCGGAGGCGCCGAAACTGGTGAGAAAGTTCGTGGGCAAGAATCCTGCAAAACGTCTGCTGGGCCATCCGGAGGAGCCGTGGCACCAGGCGGTGGTGTACGCGCTCTCTGATCAGCCTCAAGCGCTGATTCGTGTGATGCAGGGGGCGACTCTGCGGGTGGCGGCCGATTATCCGGAGTCGACTCGATATCTGTATGAGGGTGCACAGGTGTTCCGGTGGTGCTCGTTGAGGCTTGGTTTGTTGGGCTGGGCTGAGGTGTGGGACGTTCCCGTGGTGGGGGAGAAGCGTCCAGGCCCGCCGTATAGCCTCGGCGACCGGCAGCGGACAAGATACCTTTCCCCAGAGTCCGATGATGGTTTCCAACGAGAGTTCGGCACTATCGAGGCTAAAAGTGGATTCAGAGCGACGCCGACGATGGAGGCCGGTGCTGTCAATCGAATGGCGGAGGCTCTGGAGCGCTCGGTCATCGGCCTGCGGGATCCGCTGATGAATGATGTGGGTCTGTCGGAGGAGCGTTTGCTGGAGTTGATTGATTTCTATGCGCGGATGATTCGGATGTGGATGGGGTTGCCGCAGGAGCAGCCGGTGCCGGAGCCGGACTTCAGCGTGGAGCTTCCGCCGGAGTTTCAGGGGTTCGGGCCGCAGGTGCAATAACGGCGAAGGCGGCGGGGACGTCGTCGTCGAGATGATGGCCGCGTGGTGGGGGCGGCCGCTCGTCTCAGATGAGCGGCGTGCGGAGTCGGGCCAGCGGTTGGTGCAGGTGGGCGAGGCCGTGTTGAACGTGGAGATGTGGAAGGAGAACCCGGCGAAGGCGGCGGGCATGTTGACGGGTGATCTGTGTCGCGCGTCAGACTTAGTGGCAGGGCCGTTATGTAGGTCCTGAAGGAGAGTCA